>JANTGN010000074.1 GCA_024762895.1 Thiotrichales bacterium | reverse complement strand
TGCAACATAACCTGTTACGCGCCAAACAGGCGGCGAGTCACAGTCAGGTCATGGCCGTGGTCAAGGCCGACGCCTATGGTCATGGTCTGGTCCGGATGGCTGAGACACTGGCGGAACACGCACAGGGGATGGCAGTGGCCTGCCTACCCGAGGCCGAGGTGTTGCGTGCTGCGGGTTACCAGGGTCGTATCGTCCTCTTGCATGGGGTTAAGAGTGCCCAGGAGCAGGAGGCTGCGGGTGAATATCGGCTGGATCTGGTCATTCATGCGCCTTATCAGCTTGATCTGCTACAGGACATGAAGGGGCAGGGCCCGATTGATATCTGGCTCAAGCTGGATACCGGGATGCATCGTCTGGGCCTGCCTGCCCATCTGGCCTCTGAGCTTTATCAGAAACTGGCGGCCTTGCCAGTAGTGCGAACACTGCGCCTCATGACGCATTTTGCGGAGGCCGATGATCGCAGGAGTCCCTATACCCGGTCACAAATGGATCATTTCGATCACGCCATCGCGGGCCTGGAAGGTGAGCAAAGTTGCGCCAATTCTGCCGCCATACTGGCTCACCCTGAGACCCATCGAGACTGGATCAGACCTGGCATTATGCTGTATGGATCGTCACCCTTTGATACAGGTCGTGCCTTAGACGAAGGCCTGAAACCGGTCATGCATCTTTCCGCTCCGTTGATTGCCATCCAGTCCCTGAAAAAAGGCGATACCATAGGATATGGTCGTACCTGGACCTGCCCTGAGGACATGCCCGTAGGTGTGGTGGCGATTGGTTATGGTGATGGTTATCCACGACATGCATGCAATGGAACACCCTTAATGATTAATAATGTAATCACCCAAATGGTAGGGCGTGTCTCCATGGACCTGGTCACGATAGATCTACGATCCACGGGTGATGTTCAAATCGGCATGCCGGTACAGCTATGGGGAGAGAGGGTTGCTGCCGATGAGGTGGCCAGATGTTCTGGCACGATTGCCTACGAACTCTTTTGCTCTGTCGGTGACAGAGTCAGTCGGGAATATCGTTAAGCCGGTCAGCCTGATCAAGTGTCAGGTCTTGGACGGTGCAATAAGCGCTAACTAACGTTCCAGATACTCCAGCTTGTTTTCTTTACCATCCCATTGCTCGGCATCAGGCAGTGGGTCTTTTTTCTGGGTAATGACGGGCCACTCCTGGGATAGCTCCGCATTGAGGGCAATAAAAGCCTCCTGGCCAGCGGGCACATCATCTTCCTCGAATATTGCTTCGGCGGGGCATTCCGGTTCGCATAAGGTGCAGTCGATGCATTCATCTGGGTCGATTACGAGGAAGTTGGGCCCTTCATGAAAACAATCGACGGGGCAAACTTCCACGCAGTCGGTATATTTACAACGGATACAATTATCTGTCACCACAAAGGCCATGGCCAACTCCTGGTTTTACATAAGAATACGCCGATCAATTCGGCATATTATCAGGATGACAGGTTTTATCCAGTCATATTATACGTTTCACTCATGGGGGCACCCCATTGACGATCCGTGGTAAAAAACATGTCCAAAATGACGTTTTTATGTTGATCCTGTAATTGTCCCAGGGTTTTCTGTCGTTGCCTGTCCAGCATGCTCAGGCTTTCCGGCCTGTAATCCGGTGGTAGTACAACATGGACAGAAATCATGAGCATCCTGCCCGGTTGTATGACCCGTATGAATCGTTCTTGAACAGGCAGGGTCTCCAGACTAGCATCAACGATGGCACTGATCTGATCAGTGGTTTCAACAGATGCAGCACGGTTAAGCAATCCCATGAGTGCTGCCCAGGCCATACGGATAGGGACTGACAGGGAAATCAGGATGACCAGCAGGACCAGGGCGGGATCAAGATAGGGTGCAATATATTCATATTGGGTGCCCTTGATCATCCAGATGCCTGCAAAGGCCAGGAGGACGGCGGTGGAGATAGCGGCGTTGACGATCCAGCCATCGGCATCGGCCTTGACCAGAGGGCTGTCACTTGCCTTGGAGCCTCGGTGTGTCGCCCAGGCCATCAGCCAGCCGGTCACAGACGCAAAGGCACCATAGGCCGTGGCGATGCCCGCTTCTATGTGTCGCCCACCGGAGAGCAATGCATCGATAGCCCCGATCAGGGCCAGGATGGAGACACCGAGGATGAGCAGGCCCTTGATACCGTTGACCAGTGGTTCAAAAAAGGAATAGCCGTAGGGGAATCGCGCATCATCACCCTTGAGCACCATCAGGGAGACCTTGATGGTAAAGAGTCCAGCGAGGAAATAGGTAAGGTTAAAGAGCCCGTCCAGCAGGATGGCCTGTGACCCACTGTAGTGCGAGGCCAACAGGGCAACAAAGGCTATTAACAGGCAGCCCGCAGCAGACACGATCAGGGATACCCGCTCCGCACGAATTTGTGATGTCTTAATATTCATCGCTGCCAGGTATAGCTAATGATAATTAGCTCTGAGAATATAATGTGATTAGAAATAAGTATATAGTCTGATTCTATATAGGTTTCGATCAACGGTGCAGGGGATGTGTCTAGTGGCCATCATCATTCGGAGCAAAGCGCAATGAGTAACAGGAATAAAAGGTCACTTGGTATTCTTTCTGTATTTCTGCTGATTCTCATTCTTGGTGGTTGTACCACGAAACCCTCGGTTACCAGAGACCAGGCCACGGTCGACTATGACCTGCTGCTTGATATGCCGGAAGAGGATATCTCATACAATGATGTGATTCGTCCCATATTCGATAAGCGATGTGTGGTCTGTCATGGCTGTTACGATGCGCCCTGCCAGCTAAAGCTTTCGTCTTTTGAAGGTTTGCAACGGGGTGCAAGTAAAACCCAGGTATACGATGGAGCACGTTTCAGGGCCATCGAGCCTTCAAGATTGAACATCGATGCCAAAACTGTCGAAGAATGGCGTGAACGGGGTTTTCACTCCGTGCTCAACGAGTCGATTGAGGATGAAGCAAAAAATAATCTTGATAACTCGGTCCTTTACCAGATGCTTAGGCTTAAGCAGCTACACCCACAGCCGCGAGTAGGGATGATATCGGATGATGTCGATGTAAGCCTGAATCGCAAACAGGTTTGCACCAGTGCGGATAATTTTGCCGAGTTTGCCAGTCAACATCCGCTCTGGGGCATGCCCTATGCTATGCCCAACCTGAGTAATAATGAGTATGGCCTGTTGGTCCAGTGGATTGCCCAGGGAACACCCGGACCTGAGCCCGCCAAGTCATCAGAGGAGGCACTACAACAGATTGAACGTTGGGAGTGGTTTCTGAATGATACCTCGTTAAAACAGCAGTTGGTGAGTCGCTATCTGTATGAACATCTGTTTCAGGCACATATACATTTCGAGGGGAGCCCTGATCGGGAGTTTTATCGACTGGTAAGATCAACAACACCGAGTGGCCAGCCAGTCGTAGAGATTCCCACGGTCAGGCCCTACGATGACCCGGGAGCAACATTTTATTATCGCCTGTTGCGTTACGATGCCAGCATCGTGGCGAAGGATCATGTGGTTTATGTGTGGTCTGATCAGCGTATGCAGCGCTATCGTGAACTATTTATCGAGCCCGATTATGTGGTGGCTGAACTACCGGGTTTCGATCGCCAGGTAGCCTCTAACCCCTTCAGGGTCTTCGCGCCCATACCCCCAATATCCCGGTACGAGTTTTTACTCGATGATGCGCGATTCTTTATCGAGGGTTTTATCAAGGGCCCCGTTTGCCGCGGCCAGATTGCCCTGAATGTCATCGAGGATCAGTTCTGGGTATTTTTTACAAGACCCAGGCCTCAGGCGGTGACACTACAAACAGAGTTTCTGGAGGCCTCGCTGGATTACCTGAATCTTCCTGCCGAACGTGGCGATAACAGCATAAGGGTGCTTAGCACCTGGCGGACGTATCTTGCATTACAAAAGGAATATCTGGCCTCAAAAGATGTGTTCCTGAAGGGGCATTTCGACAATGAAGAGGCAGTACTGGATATTAGTGATGCCATGGATTACATCTGGAACGGTGATGGAAAGAATCCCAATGCGGCACTGACTGTATTCCGCCATTACGACAGTGCCTCGGTGTCTTATGGCCTGGTGGGAGATTATCCGGAAACGGCCTGGGTTATTGATTACCCATTGCTCGAGCGTATCCATTATCTGCTGGTGGCAGGATTCAATGTCTTTGGCAACGTAACGCATCAGTTGACGACTCGCTTGTATATGGACTTTTTACGCATGGAGGCAGAAAACCAGTTCCTGCTCTTCACACCGGTTGATCAACGTGAGCGAATCCGTGATTCCTGGTATGCAGGGATGCAAAAAAAAGTGGAACGCGAATTCAAGGATGCCCAACAGGTCGTTATGGCCTTAGACACGGTGGATGGGTACGAAACAGATGATCCACAACGAGAGCTTTATCAGACCCTGGAAGATCACCTGGGTGCTATGGCCGGACCATCAGACACTATCAATCGGTGCAGGACTGATGATTGCGTGAATCGGGATACGAGCGTCGAGCGACGTATTGATGGGGCTATGCAAAGAATTGCCGGTATGCGCGGTGAGATACTCTCGGTGTTCCCCGATGTCTCCTTTATCCGAGTCCGAAATGAGGGGGGAGATGATCTGGCCTATACCGTTATATTGAATAAAGGCTATGCGAATATCACCTCCATGTTCCAGAATGAAGATCGCAGGGATCGTAGTCAGGACACACTGACCGTCGTTAAGGGGCTGGAAGGGTCCTATCCTAACTTTTTCTTTGATCTGGATATCCAGCAAGTGGATGCCTTTGTTGCTCGCTTCGAATCCATTCGCACTCGAGGGGAATACGAGAAATTTGTCGGTCTCTATGGATTGCGCCGTACCAACACCGGTTTCTGGTCGATCTCTGACTGGTTTCAGAACTGGGCCAGGGAGTATCAGCCGAAAAGGGCCGGTATCTTCGATCTCAATCGTTACAGGAATAGATGATTATTAGTTAAAAAAGCCCCTTCATCGAGGGGGCTTATTGATCTGGTTCTGGACGTGCCTGCTCATAATGAGTCGAGGCAGTCATCTTACGGAATAACCTCTGCTTTTGAGGCAGGCCTTGTAAGCTCGGTCATAATCTTTTTCTGCCTTGCTCTGGTCGTTTGCCGCAGCCCCCTGATCCTGAGGTTGGTCCGCTAAGGGTGGAAGCAGTGGGTCAAAACCGGATGCACTCATGGCCTGTTCGTAGCAGGCTTTTTTGTCCTGCATGATCTGTTCTTCACTCTGGCCCTTGTAAGGATAAACGTTATCTTTCTGGGCGTGACTTGCTGGAGTTGCCAGCCCAAGCAAAACAAGGCTACTGCTGAGTAGGGAATAACGTTTCACTGTCAGACTCCTTGGGTCGCTGATAACCCGGTTGTTATTACGGGAGGGTATTTTACATGCCAGGCATTCAGAGATGTCCTTGGCATTAGTATTATTTAACGGTGTATCCCCTGCCTTCCAGGCAAACAGCATAGGCACGGTCATAGTTTGCCCGTTGCTGAGCCTGCTGTTCGGCAGATGCCTGTTGCTGTTGTAGCTGGGCCTGTTGTTGCTGATTACGTCTTGCTGCGCCTACACCACCACCTACAGCCGCGCCAATTGCAGCACTACGACCAACATTATTATCGGCAATCGCTCCTCCTACGGCACCAATGGCTGCACCTCTTGCGGCACCTCGACCCGCACTGCTACCTGAATCCGAGGAGGCTTGCTGAGGTTGCGATGCCTGAGGGGCTTGCATTGGGTCATAGCCAGACTCCTTGGCGGCCCATTGATAACAGGAGAATTTGTCCTTCTCCATCTGTTCATCACTTTGTCCCTGGGCGGGATAGACAAAAGTCTGGGCATTAGCGAATGGAATGAGCAGGCCCGCAGTTAGAAGGCCGCAGGTGAAATAGGCAAGATGTTTCATATTCTTAATTCCTCGGGGCATGCTTTACCCTCGTTTCTCATGATCTTCGTGAATGCTCTTATGCTTCTATAGCTTAGTTTAGCTGAACGCTGATAGAGGTATCCAGGCCGGGAATAAAAATAACTTTCAAAGACTGAGGTCGTAGGAGTGTGTCACGGACCAATTGCGATATTTTTCTCAAATGACTTTCAATGCCCCGATGAGAGCTTTAACCCCAGGATGCCCACCACGATCAGGCCGACAAAGAAAAAGCGTGCCAGGGTAGCGGCCTCACCAAAAAATACCATGCCTAATATCAGGGTGCCGACCGCTCCAATCCCGGTCCAGATGGCATAGGCGGTTCCCATGGGTATGGTGCGTAGTGCCAGTAGGAGCAGACCGCCACTAATGATCATGCACACAACGGCGAAGCTAATCCATCCATAATGGGCTCCTTCATCTGTCCAGCCAAGTTTTAGGCCAGCTGGCCAGCCCCACTCGAAAATGCCCGCTATGATGAGATAGAACCAGCCCATAATTAAGAATCTCCAGATAAAAGCCTATTGGTTTTCTTGTGATTCAAGCCAATTTTTTATTTTACTCTCAATATGGCCAAAAGGCTGGTAACCACTGGTGATGATGGTTGGATGTCCTTGGGGGCCCAGGGTCAGGGTTGGAAAACCACGTACGCCATACTGGCGTGTCTGAATAAAATGTTGTTGCGTCATGGCGCGCATCTCGTCTGATTCAAATAGATCGAGAAAGGCCTGCTTCTGAATGCCAAAACCCGATAGTAGATCAATCAGTTGATCGGTCCGGGTAACATCAATCTGATCGACATAAAAGGCCTGTTGAATGGCCTTGAAGATATCAAATCCCCGTTCTGACTCGAGCCTGCCCGCCGTTAGAACGGCTCGTGCGGGGGGCTCCGTATTGTAGATAAAACCTTCTGGCATGGCTCCTTCAAAACTGAATGCCTGCCCTGTCATCTGCTGTACATCTCGCCAGTGATGAAGAATCTCTTCCCGGAACGATTCAGTGACTGCCTCTACCGTGTAAGGGCGCAATCCACCCATGACCAGGGCAAAGCATAACTCCTGGTCAAAGCGTTCACGTATATGTTCAAAGGTTGAAGTAAAGCCCCAGCACCAGGAGCACATGGGGTCGGCGAAATAGCGGAGTAGGGGTGGTTCTTTCATGACCAATGAATATAGTTGGTTTAAGGGGCCGTTGCTGGCCAGTTTCTAAAGCTGGCCAGCAACGGCTGCAGTCTAGTCTTCCCAGAACTTCCACCATTTTTTGCGTGACTCACGAGACTCCTGGCCCTGTTCAGAGCCCTTGCCGGATTCTTTCATCTCGGCATCAGACTTGTCAGAACGATCACCTTTTTTCATCTCATCATTGTCATGTTTTTCTTTTTTATCATGATCGTTTTCATCATCGTCGTGATCTTCATGCTCACGCTCTTTCTCTTTTTCCTTATGTTGCTTGCCCTCACCCTTATGCCGTTCTTTTTCCATTTCCTGTTCTTTATGCTGTTTCTGTTTCATGGAGGACTTGTGTGCCTCTTTCTGTTCCTCGCTGGGCTTGCCCTTGCCGGCCCATTCAGGTTTTTCTGCAAGGCTTGCCCCTGAGAACACAATGGCAATCGCGGCAGTCAGAGTTAGTAGCAATTTTGAAATACTCATGGTCATCCTTCTGGATAATGATAAATGATTTATAACTAGCCACTTTAATCTATTGGTGCTTGTAGTGGTGTTAACTGATACACCTTTTCAACGAGTTGGCTAATACCCTGTTCGCTAAAACGTGGGTTTTCGGCAATGATATCTTTCTCGAATAATAAAGAGATCTCATGATTCTGTTTATAGAGTTTCCTGACCTCTTCCTCATGCACTGAAAAGGGTGGTCCCTGCATCTCTTCTTGTACATACTCCATGGTGACCAGCAGCATGCGACACTGTTTTGGCACAATTGATTGCATGTGTCGGGCATAGTCGGGGCGCATTTCTGGAGGCAGGGCAATGAGAGAGGCGCGATCAAATACTCCGCTACAGTTACTCAGATGCTCTGCTTTGAGCTTAAAGAAATCACCACAGAGCAGGGCTAACCCATCGATCTCCCAGCGCTGAAAATCACCCTGTTGAGTGACTGCGGGCTCCAGCTTGTTCTCGATGAAGAATTCTTCGACGGCAATAGGGCTCAGTTCATTACCCAGGACCTCATGACCCTGTGCCCGCAGCCATAACATGTCGCTACTTTTACCACAGAGGGGCACGAAGACACGGTCTGTCCTGGGGATGCCAAGACCCGGCCAGAAATCCTGCAGATGGGCATTGATTTCATCCTGGTGAAATCCGATTTGTCTTTGTTTCCAGCGCTCGATCCAGAAATCTGTTTCCATGAGGGTGATCCGCCTGTTCAGTCTGCCTGATCAGACAGCTGTTTGAGTTCGTAGATAAGATCCATGGCCTGGCGTGGTGTGAGTTCATCAGGATTGATGTCCGCAAGACGCTGTTCGGTAGCAGAGACGATGGGTAAGGTTTGGGTACCGGCCTCGGGTTCGGAGAAAAGACCTAATTGAGGACTGGGGTCACTCATGCTCTGTTCTTCCAGGCGACGGAGATGTTGTCGGGCCCTTTGAATAACAGATCTTGGTACACCGGCCAGTTGCGCCACCTCCAGCCCATAGCTTTGATTGGCTGGGCCCGCTTTCACGGCATGCAGAAAGACGATGCGATCGCCATGTTCGACGGCATCGATATGTACATTAGCGACCTCTTTGTTCTGTTCCGGCAGGGTGGTTAATTCAAAATAATGCGTGGCGAAGAGGCAGAAGGCGCGGTTTTTATCAGCCAGATGTTCTGCGCAGGCCCAGGCGAGTGACAGGCCGTCGAAGGTGCTGGTGCCTCGGCCTATTTCATCCATCAACACCAGACTGTTCTCTGTTGCATTGTTCAGGATATTGGCCGCCTCGGTCATCTCGACCATGAAGGTGGATCGACCCGAGGCGAGGTCATCGGAGGCACCGATACGGGTGAAGATACGATCAATGGTGCCGATGCGCGCCTGGCTTGCCGGTACCGGCGAACCGATACAGGCCAGCAACACGATCAGGGCCGTCTGACGCATGTAGGTCGACTTCCCCCCCATATTGGGTCCGGTGATGATGAGCATGCGTTGCTTGTCATCCAGATCGATATCATTGGGTACAAAGGGTTGATCGAGCACCTGTTCCACTACCGGATGACGTCCATTTTCGATATGGATGCCCGTCTCGCTGGTCAGTTCCGGAGCGACGTAGTCGAGGGTGTTGGCCCGTTCGGCCAGAGAGCAGAGCACATCGAGGACCCCCAGGTTTTCCGCGCAATCACGCAGGGCTGTCTGCCAGGACGCGAGCCGGTCCAGCAGTTCATCGTAGAGTGCCTTCTCACGGGCCAGTGCCCTTTCCCTGGCGGACAGGACCTTGTCTTCAAAGGCCTTAAGCTCGGCGGTAATGAATCGCTCGGCATTCTTGAGCGTCTGTCGGCGGGTGTAATCGTCGGGTACCTGTTCACTATGCAGGCGAGATATCTCGATGTAATAACCATGAACCCGGTTATAGGCCACCTTGAGTTTTTCGATGCCCGTACGTTCTCGTTCCCGTTGTTCGAGGTCGATCAGGAACTGATCGGCGTTCTGGCTCAATGCCCGGAGCTCATCAAGCTCGGCATCATAACCTTCGGCAATGACGCCGCCGTCACGAATCAGCATGGGAGGATTTTCGATGATCGCCTGGTCCAACAGGGTCACCACATCCGGAAATTCGCTGATGGCCCCCTGCAAAGAGCGGATCAGGGAGCTATCCAGTTCATTTAATGCGGCCTGAAGCTGTGGTAACTGTTTAAGAGACTGCCCCAGGGTGCTGAGGTCTCGCGGTCGTGCTGATTTGAGCACGACCCGGGTCAGGATACGTTCCAGGTCCCCGATAGGGTTCAGATTATCCCTGAGACCATCCAGGGTAATCGCCTGTCGCAGAACCTCGATGGCCTCTATGCGTTCGGTGAGTATCTGGCGGTCACGCAAGGGGCGGTGAATCCAGCGTCGTAGACAACGTCCACCCATCGGCGTCACGGTGCTATCGATGACCGAGATCAGGGTATGCTCGGTGCCACCTGAGAGATTAAATTCCAGCTCCAGGTTGCGCCGGCTGTCCGCGTCCAGCACGATGGCTTCGTCTCGATACTCCATGCGAATCGCGGTGATATGGGGCAGGGCGCTCCGCTGGGTATCCTTCACATATTGCAAAAGGGCGCCCGCGGCCTGAATCACCAGGGGGCGATCGGCACAGCCGAATCCGGCCAGATCCTGGGTGCCAAATTGCTGCGTCAGCAGGGACTCGTTACTCGAGACATCGAAATGCCAGGGCGGACGCCGACGGGTAATGTGCCGTTCGAACAGGGCTTCATCGGAACGGGATTCATCGATGAGCAGCTCTGCCGGACTCAGGCGTTCCAGTTCTGCCGTTAAGGCCTCGTCACCTTCCAGTTCCAGGGCTGTGAACCGTCCGGTACTCAGTTCCAGGGCGGTCAGGGCATGCCTGTTCTGGTCGGAGGCCAGGCTCACCAGGAGATTATCCCTGCGTTCTTCCAGCAGGGAGTCCTCGGTCAGGGTGCCTGGGGTGATGACACGTACGACCTGCCTTTCCACAGGCCCCTTGCTGGTTACCGGGTCACCAATCTGTTCACAGATCGCCACGGATTCCCCCATCCGCACCAGGCGGGCAAGGTAGCCCTCTACGGCATGGACGGGGACGCCGCACATGGGAATGGGCTCCCCGGCGGACTGGCCACGCGCGGTCAGGGTGATATCCAGCAGCCTGGACGCCTTGCGTGCGTCCTCAAAGAACAATTCGTAGAAATCCCCCATGCGGTAAAACAGGAGGACTTCCTGTTGTTCGTGTTTGATGCGCAGGTACTGCTGCATCATGGGGGTGTGCTGGGAACTATCGCGCTGACTCATGCGCGAAGTCTAACGTCTGGGCAGTGAATATTACAGGGTATGGATGAACCGTTCGTACACGCTGTCCTTACTCTCGATCAGTTCCGTGAGCCATTTCAAAGAGGCGTCGGGTGCATCGCGGGGACCCGCCTGCTGCTCGATACGAAGCATTTCCTCATAAAGTGGTGTGATCGCCTCTATCGCACTGCGCTCTGGCCTGCGCCTGACCGAGAAGTAACCAATCGGGTTTTCATGTTTATCATAGTCGACCGTGACATTGGCGAAGACCCAGTAAAAATCGCCGTTCTTGCAAAGGTTTTTGACATAGGCGAAGCACTCACTGCCACCCTCGATCATATTCCAGAGTAGTCTGAAAACGCCGCGCGGCATATCGGGGTGACGTAGGATGTTGTGCTGCATCCCCAGCAATTCCTGTTCTTTGTAGCCTGCGATCTGCATGAAGACGCGATTTGCATAGGTGATGCGTCCCTTGAGGTCCGTCTTTGAAACAATAAAGCTCTGGTCCTCTAGATGGACTTCGTTCTGGGTCGGTGTAATCAGGTTTTTCATAATTGTCCGTGCTTTTCTATGATCATGTCATTAATGGTATTCATGACCTGGTCGCTGGCTTCTTCCATAAGGCGATAGGTATGCAGGATCTTGTCCTGTAGGACCGGACTGTTCTGCCAGGTCTCGTCGAGATAGGCCAACGCGGTATGTCCGGCCTCATGCACTTCGGCATGGGGCTTTTCCAGTGCACGGTAGGCTTTCAACCCGTTGAAGTGCTTTTGGCCCAGGCCCTCGTAAT
>JANTGN010000073.1 GCA_024762895.1 Thiotrichales bacterium | reverse complement strand
CGCCAAATTTCTCATGGATGAGTTCTTTAATGGTTTCTCCATAGACACCTACGATTTCATACCAACGATAAATAACCGGATCCGTCGGTACTATCTGGTCCCAGGTTTTATTGGGGAATTCCTGTAATGTGACAGAGACATCTGTATCAAGTCCCAGGGCCTCAATCAGCGGGTCTGCATTTACTTTTTCCAGGTGATTCATTCCCAGGCAGGCAGAGACCACATACTCGGGTGCAAGGCCCGCCGCTTCAGCGATGGCTTCCCAGGTCATACCCTTGGCCTTTTTTGCCTCCAGAATCGCTTCTCGCATCTCAGTCTTATTCATTACATTCATGCCTCTCGTGATGTCGGATAGAAAGTGTTCAGGGTTATCAGTGCAAATGCGATGCCAGTATGTAGATGCGGCATTTAAATCCCCCTGTGTTATGTGGAGTGCTGGTTTTGAGTATGACAATTGTTCATTTCATGCCGAGATTGTCAGACAAAGTCGACAATGTGGACACTTGTATGCCTGAAAATGCTGCTGGTGTATCGGTTGAGCCCGCAAAAAGAACGAAAACCTATGTGGCATGATCCCTGCAGTAATTCATATAAAAGCATGTCGAGGTTTCATCATGAGCGCGAATATCAGTATTGATTACATTACACATACATTTAAAGGGCAGTCAGAGCCCACGCTCAAGGATATTGCCCTGCGCATTGAGCCTGGAGAGAAAATTGCCCTGATTGGCCGTAGTGGCTGTGGTAAATCAACACTGTTACATATGCTGGCGGGGTTATTAAAGCCATCTGAAGGCTGTGTGCGTATTCGCGGACATCAGGTCACTAAACCCAGTGCAAAATGGAACATGATGTTCCAGAAGCCTTCGCTCTACCCATGGATGAATGTTCGTCAGAATGCCGAGTTAGGGCTGGTTTTTAATGGCCAGAAAGATCCACAAAAAATCAATCGTCTCATGGATATGGTGGGTTTGAAAGACAAGGCAGATGCCCACGTTCAAAGTCTTTCTGGTGGTCAGCAACAGCGCGTTGCATTGGCGAGATCACTGGCAACATCGCCTGACCTGTTATTACTTGATGAGCCTTTTTCGGCCCTTGACGCCTTTACTCGCTCCAGCCTTCAGGATGAAGTGGCTGAGATTACCAGTAAGGAGCAGCTCACCCTGGTCATCGTCACCCATGACATTGATGAGGCAGTGGCAATGGCCGATCGGGTGTTAATCATGTCGGCTAATCCCGGCCACATAGTGGGCGAGATGAAGATCGACCTTCCTTATCCACGTAATCGAGCTTCTGCTAGTTTTAGCCAGCAGCGAGAGGCTCTGATGAATCGTTTTGAGAGTCTGGTGAATGATCATGTTCCGCACTCATCTGAAAAAAACGCTGATGCAGAGAGTGGTAATGCGACTCAGGCTGCAGCTTGAACCCCCAATACTCAAATACAGGAATTAAATCATGACTAAACGTAAAGATGATGAACTGGATTATTTATTAAAGCATGAAATGAGTCGCCGTGATTTCATGCTGGATATGCTGGCCATGGGTGGTCTGGCGGCCGGTATGACAATGCCTGGAATGAGTCTGGCCAATATGACGCCGCCCGATGATGAGGTCGTACGAATTGGCTATCTGCCAATTACTGATGCCACGGCCCTGCTGGTGGCGCATGGCATGGGTTTCTTTGAAGACGAGGGCCTTAAGGCAGAGAAACCCACCTTGATTCGAGGCTGGTCACCACTGGTAGAAGGCTTTGCTGCAGGTAAATTCAACCTGGTTCATTTACTCAAGCCTATCCCAGTATGGATGCGTTACAACAATGACTTTCCTGTAAAGATTATGTCATGGGCTCATATTAATGGTTCTGCCCTGATTGTAGGTAAGCACACCGGTGCTGAAGACTTTAAGGATCTGGGAGGTATGCAGGTTGCTGTGCCCTATTGGTACTCAATGCATAACATTGTTCTACAGATGGGGTTACGTAGTGCTGGACTCAAACCGGTTATTAAAGATCAGAATGCAGTACTGGCCAAGGATGAGGTCAACCTGATGATCATGCCTCCACCTGATATGCCTCCCGCACTGGCCGCGAAAAAGATTGATGCCTTTATCGTTGCCGAACCATTCAATGCCTTTGGTGAACTCAAGGCCGGCGGTAAGATGCTGCGATTTACCGGTGATATGTGGAAGAATCACCCCTGTTGTGTCGTTTGCATGAATGAACAAACTGTCAATGCGAAGCCCGAATGGACGCAGAAGGTGATGAACGCCATTGTACGCGCCGAAATCTATGCACAGGAAAACAAGGAAGAAGTGGCCATGATGATGTCCAGGGATGGCAAAAAATACCTTCCCATGCCAGGTAAAGCAGTCGTGCGCGCAATGACTTATTACAATGAAGATGACTATAAGCAGCCGCATGCAATTCGCAACAAAGAGGAGTTTGAAAACGGCCGAATTGATTTCTCACCTTACCCCTATCCTTCGGCCACCCAGTTGATCGTTGAATCCATGAATGAAACCCTGGTTGGTGGGGATAAGACCTTCCTTGAGGGCCTGGACCCTAAATTCGTAGCGGATGACCTCGTCGATTACAAACACGTCAAGGCGGCCATGGAGAAATATAAGGGCTGGGAAAATGCACCGGGCGTTGATCCCGCTAACCCGTTCGAACGTGAAGAAGTGGTGAAGATATGAGTACACCGCAGCCCATTGTCTCCGATAGTCTGGCCGCCCCTGAGGGCGGCTTTGACTGGGGGCAGCTAGGCCGTTTCATGCTATCTCGATTGGGTTATCCAATAATTGGAATTTTGGTACTGCTGGCTATCTGGTGGCTAGGGGGCTGGGCCATAGCCAGCAATCCGGATACCGAGTCATTTGCAGACTTTGCACCAGCCCCTGCCTTTGCTCGACTCCTGGAGCTGCTGGCAAATGGTTATGTCTGGGAAGCGACTACACCAAGTCTGATTCGTATTGGGCTAGGCCTGCTCTGGGCTGTGGTGATCGGTGTGCCTATTGGTGTGGCCATTGGTCTTTATGCGAGTCTGCGAGAAGTCACGCATGTACCCTTCCAGTTCCTGCGTATGATCTCCCCACTGGCCTGGATGCCGGTTGCAGTGCTGGCCTTTGCCACCTGGGATGGGGCCATTGTTTTTCTGATCGCGGTTGCTGCGATCTGGCCTGTCTTGTTTTCTACCGCCCAGGGCGTTCGTCGGATCGATCCCTTGTGGTTCAAGGTGGCGAAGAATCTGGGGGCTGACGGATTTCAGATGCTTTACCGCATTATTATGCCAGCGATTGGCCAGGATATTTTTGCAGGTATACGCCTCGCTGTTGGTGTTGCCTGGATTGTACTGGTGCCTGCGGAATATCTAGGTGTCACCAGTGGTCTGGGTTATGCCATTAACGATGCCAGGGATACCTTGGAATACAATACCCTTGCTGCCATGGTCGTAGTTATCGGGGTCATCGGTTTCTTCCTTGACGGGATTTGTGTCAGTCTGATCAAACACTTCAGCTGGCATCATGAGGGCTGAGTTGAATACAAGGATGGTGCCGCACCCTTGTCGCTCATTCCATCATTAATTGTTTATATTTGGTGCAGGGCTCTTCTTAGCGTCTCTGGTATAGATTGTTTTAAGCTTTGAAAACGGTATCAAGGGGCGCACTGGAAAAGCTGGCCTGGGACTTGCAAAACACTGTCCATAAATGTCGACATTGTTAGGAAGGATCCATGAGCGAGCAAGCATTGGCCAGTACCCCTGAATCGGAACTCCTGGTTTTGCAGGAGGCTGCGAGGCTTATTACCAAGTCAACTGATCCCGAGCCCGCGATACAGGGCATTCTACGTTTATTGTCTCAACTGCTGGGTCTTAACCGGGGGCGTGTACTACTACCCTCTGCCGAAGATGGAGAACTGGAGATCTGTTATGCCTATGGCCTGACTGAGAAAGAGCGTACCAGGGGGCGTTACATGATCGGTGAAGGGGTTACTGGCAAGGTATTCCAGACAGGCCACCTGGCCCTGATACAGAATATCGATGAGGAGACCACCTATCTTGCTCGAGCCGTAGACAGAACCACCCTGCCAGACGAGGCCGTTGCATTTATTGCAGTACCCATCGTGATCGATGAGTTCCCGGCGGGGGTGCTGGCTGTTCATCGATTGCGTCAACGTGAACGGCCGTTTCAACGTGATGTTGCCTTGTTACAGGTCCTGGCCACGTTTATCGGTCAGGTATTGAGGGTTAACGAGTTGGTGGCGGAACATACCGCTCAACTGCTCACAGAAAACCAGCTATTGAAAAACAAGCTGGAGAGCAGGGGGGCCCGCTACGGCATCATGGGGCAGAGTCCTGCACTCCATCAGGCCATTCAGCAGGCTCTGCAGGTGGCCAGCACCAATACAACGGTCTTGTTGCTGGGAGAGTCGGGTACGGGTAAGGAACGATTCGCACGCATGCAGCACCTGGCCAGTGATCGAGCTGAAGGTCCATTCGTCAGCATTAACTGTGCGGCAATTCCAGCGACCCTGATAGAGTCTGAATTGTTTGGTCATGAAAAGGGCGCCTTTACGGGTGCCACAAGCTTAAAGAAAGGTAAGATCGAGCTGGCCTCGGGGGGAACCCTTTTTCTGGATGAAATAGGCGATCTGGATCTCGAATTACAGTCTAAGCTGCTCAAGGTCCTTGAACAAAAAGTCATTCAGCGTATAGGTAGTAATAAAGACATTCCTGTCGATGTGCGTATTCTGGCGGCAACGCACAAAAACCTTCAGGAAGCGGTCAATGAAAACCGTTTTCGTCTTGATTTGTTTTATCGCCTGAATATCTTTCCCATTCGACTACCCCCCTTAAGGGCCAGGCAGGGAGACGTCCCTATCCTGGCCCGTTATTTTCTTAATGGTGCAAATCAGGAATATGGGCGCAACCTGAGTTTCGCTCCTGGGGCGATTGAGATGCTAGATGGGTATCCCTGGCCAGGCAATATTCGGCAGCTTGAGAACCTGGTGAAGAGAGCGGTATTGATGAGTACTGAAAGCCAGATTACCCATGAGCTTATCAAGCAGATTCTGATTGATGAGGAAGGAATCAATGCTCCCGATATGAATCATGGTACATCACATGGGGGGGCATCTCATGATCGACCGGCCTGGGAAAAGCATCCCCAGTCACTAGCAACAGCGGATAATCTCCGCCCCTATGCGCGCGTGCGCGAGGATGAATCAGAGGGTATTCTCGAGGCCTTGCGCTTTCACCAGGGTAATAAGACCAGGGCAGCGATAGCCCTGGGTATGACCCCACGTCAGCTGCGATACCGTATCCAGAAACTGGAACTGGATGTATGAACTGCGCTGGCTTCTTAGGTATCGAGACAAACTGGACAATATGTTGCACAAGGCTGGACATTGTCGACAAAGTGATTTTCGGTGTTTCTTCCGAAAAGCATGGTTTATTCATAACTGAATGAATTAAAAAGAAAATATGATACTGGCACATCCATTGCTCTATCTCCTGCGACACCAAACAAATGATCTACAGGAGAATATCAATGAGCACCGATCCACAAACTATCGCCAAATCCATGAGTTGCCTGCGTCCGCTCGACACAGATGGCCTGAAGGCCCTGGGTGAAAAAGGTAAGGCCAACCCCAGTTCAGTCGTCACCTTAAAGGCAAAGACCGTCTGTGAAGGCCAGTTTCGAATGCAGACCTATGTTCGGGACCTTGAGCCTATGCTGATTGATGAGCCCCCACATCTGCTGGGTGAAGATAATGCACCCAATCCATCAGAGGCCGTGCTGGCTTCTTTGGGTGCATGTCTTGCTGTTGGTGTGCATGCGAATGCTGCGGCGCGCGGCATCAAGTTGAGCAAACTGGAGTTGCAACTCGAGGGCGATATTAATGTTACCGCCGTGTGGGGTACCGGAGACCTGGATGAAGCCAAGACCCTTGGGTTTTCTGCTGTGAGGGTCAAGATTGACGCAGAGGGTGATGCATCTAAGGAGGAGATTGATGAGCTGATCAGTCATTCGAATGTCTGGTCACCTGTGGCAAATACACTTCGTAATAATGTCGAAGTGGAAGTAGAACCTGCCTGATTCATCGAGTCCTGAGGAAAATATTATGAGTAAACCCGCGTCCCTGTTACCTGAATCATTGCTGTCAGTAGATGAATTGCTGACAGCGACTCAGGGCATTGTCGACCAGGACCTCAAGCCACTGACGGTCAAGATTGATCTGGATGGTTACTACCCCGAAGAGGTGCTGAGAAAGCTGGGCTCCATCGGGGCCTATCGTCAGCACCTCTCATCTGTGCGCCCAGATGGTGAGCACGACCTGGGGGCGGCCATTCAAACCATGGCGGCAGTCTCGCATGAGTGTCTCTCGACCGGGTTTTCCATCTGGTGTCAGGACACCTGTGGCTGGTATCTGCAAAACGCTGAGAATGACACGGTCAGGGATATCTGGTTGCCGAAACTCTCTAGCGGCGAGGTGCTGGGAGGGACCGGTATGTCCAATACGATGAAGGCATTTGCCGGAATCGAGGATTTGCGTCTCAGCGGGCAGCGGGTCGATGGCGGGTATATCGTGAACGGCTCTTTACCCTGGGTTTCCAATCTGGGAAATGATCACGTATTTGGCACCTTATTTACACTAGAGGGAGGTACTGACCGTACGGTGATGGCCCTGGTCGATTGTGCAGCAGAAGGGTTCAGCCTGCGCCAGTCTGCCCACTTCACAGCATTGGAAGGGACGCGCACCTTTGCTTGTATCTTTGAGGATGTCTTCATTTCTGATGACATGATCATCGATCATGATGGTGCAGCTTTCCTGCGCCGAGCCAGGGCCGGTATTGTCCTGCTGCAGTTTGGTATGGGGGTGGGCAATATTCAGTCCTGTATTGACCTGTGCCGTGACGTTGAGCCTCTGCTGGGGCATGTGAACTGTTACCTGGAAGACAGGCCCGACGAGCTACAGGAAGAACTTGATGATGCAGTAGAAGCGGTTCTGGCCCTTGCTGAAGATCCGTTTGAGACCTCTGATGAGTATTTTCGGGAGATCCTGCAGTTACGTCTGGCTGCGGGTGAGCTGGCTTTACGGGCCTCACAATCGGCCATGTTGCACACCGGTGCCAAGGGCTATCTGCGTACGGCGCCAGCGCAACGCAAGCTCAGGGAGTCTTATTTTGTTGCCATCGTTACCCCTGCCATTAAGCACCTGCGTAAGGAGCTGGATGCCATGGATGATGCAGCATAAGGGCTTATAACCAGGTCAAAGGGAGAGCTTCCCCTTAACAACTTCAGAGAAAAGATGATACATGAAAACCGTCATAACCAGTCTTAGTGCAGACGATGCGATAACGACGCTGCTGGCCACTATCGAGGCCGAAAATATGCGGGTAGTTACCCATATTAATGGCCAGGCCAATGCCGCCAAAATGGGCAAGGTAGTACCCGCAGATCAGATTCTTGAAGTCTTCCGTCCGGACTTTGCTATTCGAGTCTGGGCGGCCTGTAAGCCTGCCGGTCTTGATATTCCCATACGTATCCATGTCTATGAGGAGGGTGACGAGGTCAAGGTGGCCTGCCGTCTACCTTCTGAGGTCTTTGCTCCCTTTGGGGTTAATGAGCTGGACGCCATTGGTGTCGAGCTGGATGGGATATTCAATAGTATTTTAAAGAGTATCCCGGAGGCCTGATTATGAGTTCATATGACTACCAGCGGTATATCTGTGATGCCTGTGGTTTTATCTATGATGAGGCCAAGGGTGATCCTGATTCAGGCCTGGCTCCGGGTACGCGTTTTGACGATATTCCTGATGACTGGTTCTGTCCACTTTGCGGCCTATCCAAGAGTGAGCTCAGGTTGCTCCCTGAGGCGCCCGTTGCTTCAGCAACCACAAAAAAGACAACAGGTAAAATCGCCACGAACAAAAATCGAGGCAGTGAAGAGACCATTGTGATTGTGGGTGCAGGTATTGCAGGCTGGTCAGTGGCCGAGGCCATACGTCAAAGGGATGCTGAAACCCCATTGTTATTAATCAGTGCCTGCCAGGGGGCCAGTTATCCCAAGCCCGCCCTTTCCACGGCCCTGGCCAGTGGTAAGACCGTTGATGACCTGACTGAACAGGATGCGCTGAGTAAGGCGGCGGAACTGAATATGGACGTACGTACCGAGACTCGGGTTATCAAGATTGACACCAGGAAGAAACGTCTTACAACCGCCAAAGGTGGAATTCAGTACGGTAAGCTCATTCTTGCCCTCGGTGCTCATCAGAGAGAATTGCCCATTAAAGGTGATGCCGCGAAGACTGTATTCAGAGTCAATGACCTGTCGGCCTATCGAAAACTGCGTGCGCGTCTCGAGGGTGGCGTGCAGCATGTGACCATTCTAGGAGCAGGGCTTATTGGTTGTGAGTTTGCCGAGGATTTATCTGCCGGGGGCTATCAGATCAGTGTGGTTGACCCTATGGAATACCCGCTTGCCAGTCTGTTGCCGGCTGATACCGCACAGGAACTACGACAGAGCCTGCAGGAGAAGGGTGTAAAGTGGCATTTCAATAATACCCTCGACAGCCTGGAACATCATGAAGACTGTATTAGGGCGACTCTCTCCAATGGCGACGTGATTGAGACCGATCTGGTTCTGTCGGCGGCCGGGTTGATAGCAAATACCAAGCTTGCGGAAAAAGTGGGGCTTGCCGTTGATAAAGGAATCAGTACGAATGACCTGATGCAGACATCAGCGGAGCATATCTATGCCATCGGTGACTGTGCTGAAGTGAATGGAGAGATCTTTTCCTATATAGAACCGATTCGTCGTCAGGCTGAGACGGTGGCGGCGCACCTGGCTGGTGAAGTAAAACCCTTCATCGCTAGATCACCATTGGTCAGGGTCAAGACGCCCAGTTATCCTGTCACCATCTGTCCTCCCAGGCCGGCAAGCAATGCTGAAAAGATCATGCAGGCACCCGTTGACCCGGGTCGAATGAATTATATTCAGGGCGATCGAGTCGTTGGTTTCGTACTCAGCGGTGCACTGGTCAATAGTGGAACTCATCTTTATCGAGAAATCATGGGCTAGGCTTAAGGTCACCCGCGGTTATTGGCAACCCAGCCCACTAGGCGGCCGACATGACGCTGAGCGTTGGGCTGAGGATTAGGTAATCCTCGCTGACCATGCATGGTATCGAGGATGTCGGATATCCTGAGCTGAAATGGGGTTCACCGGGTCAGGGGGGCGGCCAGTAAATTGAGGTTTTAAATGCTTGCTTCTCAACGGTCTTGGGGGGTCTGGCGCTAGTTGGAGTTGGCGAATCATCCCTGATATTTTCAGTGCCCGAAAGGGCCATGTATATAACTCTTTTAGCGCATGATAATGAGGTTTTTGTTGGCAAGCCCGGGCTCAGGGTTGGTACCGATCATGCTGATATCATCTCTGGTCGACCAGGCCATCTATTTATTCCATAGGCATAAACCACTTGTAACATCCCTGCGTTATTAATAAGGTTGCTGCTTTAAGAATGCTGTCATAAAGGTAAAAGGTATGGAAATCCATGATCGTCAGCTTGATCGCGATGAATCCGGAATTAGGAACCATGTGATGCAGCTCTACAGGGAGGTGGATAAGGCGCTGGGAGTTGCAATTGATTGTTTGCTGGGCTGTGATACCGAAACGGCCCGCTTTGTGGTCTCGAATGACAAGATGATCAATCATATGCAGCATCAGATTGAAGAGGTCTGTGTCACCACGATTGCTCGACAGCAACCCATGGCCAAAGACCTGCGTGACCTGATTTCAAATATCGCCATCGCGGGTGAATTGGAACGGATCGGTGATTACGCCGCGGGTATTGCGGATATTGTCCTGAAGCTGAATGAGAAGCCGCACCCTGATTTTGTGGGGGGCATTGAAGCCCTGGGGCAGGAATGCCGAAATATGCTGACCAGCATTATGCAGGCCTATGAGGATCTTGATGAGACCGGGGCGCGTAGTGTGGCGGCCGTGGAGGAAAAGATTGATCAGGGTGAAAAAAGACTGATCTCCACTATATTAAGCTACTTGAGTGACAATCCCCGAGATATAGAGGCCGGTACCTACGCCCTCTGGATCGTGCATAGTATAGAAAGGGTAGGTGACCGGGTAACGAATATTGCAGAGCGTATCGTCTATATGGTCAGCGGTGAAATGGTAGATCTAAATGCCTGATAAAACTCAGGGCGCTACCGGTGATTAAGGGGCTTCACGCCCATAAAATTTGAGTGCATTGCTCAGGCGTATCTTTACCTCAACTTCAGCAGGCAACTGACTCATCCAGTTTCGATGAAACTGGATGAGTTGTTCATAGTGGTCCCAACCTTCATCCGATTCATACCAGCGATAGGTCTGGTGCGCATTCCAGACCGGATCGGTACCGGTCATCACCTGGTCCTGGTAGCGAATAAAGAGTTCACGCCAGCCCGGTAGCAAGGTCCCATCTTCATCGGTCAGCTGCCCGTAATGCCAGGGGTCTCTTGCCGTCATGTCCAGCCAGACATTGGGGCAGCTCTGCATCAGTGGGTCTATCTGATCTGGTTGTAGCTCACCACCGGCATGCGCCCAGATGAAACGGATATCCGTATGCTCGGTGCAGATAGACTCAAAAAAACGGTAGTCGCCGGCGTTGGTATGAATCAGAAAGGGCAGATCAAATTCTCGAGCCAGGGCAGTCAGACCGAGAAACTGTGGGCTATCCAGCCTGGGGCCGACACCCGAGGTGACATGTACCTCACCAATGCCGGCATACTGCCCCGTTTCCAGCTGAGCACGTAGCTCTGACAGCATGTTTCTGTCGTAGTACCAGCTAGAACGACTCCCGGGTTCATAATAGGGCGAGGCAAAGGGCAGAATCCAGTCGCCTCCGGCCTCCCTAAGTTTGAGGGCATGAGATGATGGTTCGCTGGAGACAGAGGCGAGGATGACGTTGTGTTCCTGGAGTATGGCCACGGCCTCCTGTGGGTCAATCACCTCTGCATGTCGCCAGTTGTAGTGCAGGTGGATGTCGGCGAAGGGGCTGGGTGAATTGTTCACAGGGGTCTGGGCGCAGCCGATTAGCAGGCTCAGGAGCAGGAGGGTTGGTACGATGCGCATCATCTATTTTTCCATCAGTGCCGGGCTGTCAAAATGAATACCCTGCCAGCCGGTCTTCATGAACTGTCGAATGTTCATATGATCCTCGCCATCAGGGTGCTTGAGGACATCGTCACGATAATAATGACCAAAGCAGGCCAGCGTTTCCTGTTCATTGAGGTTATGCAGCTGGGCGAATGAAAAAACCTTGCAGGAGCCCTCGTTGCTACGGGCCTCGTTAATCACTGCATGCGTACCATCACCATTACTGAATCGAGTGGGCTGATAATTGAAATGTTCATCGATGGTGTGTATCACGTCAGTGAACTGGATGGTCTGTGGCGCCTGTTTAATTCGGGAGATGAGTTCGTCTACAATCATATTAGTATAGGGGTCATTTTAATGGGGAGCATCAGGGGTATTCCCCGGATGCCGGAATTATAGCCTTACCGGGAATAAACCGCATGTCATCGATCAAGCGTATAGTGCTCGACGTACTGAAGCCGCATCAGCCCAATGCACTGGATTTTGCAAGCGCCATCGCAGACCAGAATAGTGGTTGTCGTGTGATTGTCACCGTGACGGGTGTGGATGAAAAGACAGAGTCCACGCTGGTAGTAGTTGAAAGTGAAGATATTATTTATGAATCAATCGTACGGTCCATTAGCAGCCTGGGCGGTTCGGTGCACAGCGTGGATGAGGTCGAGGTGACCAGTTCACTGTAACGCTGTATTCGTCAGGTTAGCAACACGATCATGATCAAGAAGCTTTACTTCCTTCTGGAACTCACGCGAGCACACGGTATCGCGAGACGTTACTTTGTCACCAATGGTTTTGATGGCGCCCTCACCATGCTGGGCCTGAACATGGGTTTTTTTTCGGGAGGGGGCGTAG
>JANTGN010000072.1 GCA_024762895.1 Thiotrichales bacterium | reverse complement strand
AGAAGGCCACCATATCCTCAAACTGAATATTGGCAACCCCGCCCCATTCGGCTTCAATGCCCCGGATGAGATCATTCAGGATGTGATTCGCAACCTGCCCAATTCTGAGGGTTATAGTGATTCCAAGGGGATCTTTTCCGGTCGCAAAGCGGTCATGCAGTATTGTCAGCAAAAGGGTATCGCCGGTGTCGATGTGGATGATATCTATCTGGGCAATGGGGTCAGTGAGCTGATCGTGACGGCCTGCCTGGCCATACTCAATTCGGGAGACGAGATCCTGATTCCCGCCCCGGATTACCCGCTCTGGACCGGGGCCTCCTCTCTGGCCGGCGCCACGGCGGTGCACTATATCTGTGATGAACAGCAGGAGTGGTATCCGGACATTGAGGATATACGCTCAAAGATCAGTGACCGCACCAAGGCCATTGTGATCATCAACCCCAACAACCCGACCGGCTCTGTCTACCCTGATGAAATCCTGGAGCAGATCCTGGAGATTGCTCGGCAGCACCGGCTCATAGTCCTGTCCGATGAGATCTACGACAAGATCCTGTTTGACGGTACCCAACATACCTCGATTGCCTCACTGGCCGATGATGTCCTTTGTGTAACCTTTAATGGACTCTCCAAGGCCTACCGGCTGGCGGGTTTTCGTGCGGGCTGGATGATTGTGAGCGGCCCCACCCATAAGGCACGTGATCTTGTCGAGGGTTTCAACCTGCTCACCTCCATGCGCATGTGCCCCAATGTTCCGGCCCAGCATGCCGTTCAGACGGCGCTAGGTGGGTATCAGAGTATTAACGATCTGGTACTACCCGGAGGCCGCATGCTGGAGCAAAGAGATCTGGCCTGGGAACGAATTAATGACATACCCGGATTGAGCTGCTACAAGCCCAAGGGCGCCCTTTACCTGTTCCCCAGGGTCGATGTTAAAAAATTCAATATTGGAAACGATGAACTGATGGCTCTGGACATGCTGCGTGAGCACAAGATCCTCGTTGTCCATGGTCGGGCCTTTAACTGGCCTCAGCAGGATCACTTCAGGGTTGTGTTTTTGCCTCCCAGGGAATTACTGGAAGATGCCATGGACCGTATGACCCAGTTCTTTGATCATTATCGACAGGGTGAGTGAGAGCCAGGGCCGAAATACAGATGAACTGAAATTTGTTACTGCCGCATCACTTGATAAAGGTTGTGACTTCCTCAGGTTCATGCCTATCTTGCCCCAGATAGCCCTGTACCTGCACGGCATCTATTGGTCGACTAAAGAAGTACCCCTGCATCACATCGCAACCCGCGGCCACCAGGATCTGCCTCTGATATTCGGACTCCACGCCCTCAGCGATGGTCTTCAGGCCCAGTCCCCTGGCCATGGCGATAATGGCATGGATGATCGACTGGTCCTGATTATTTGGTGTGATTTCATGCACGAAGCTGCGATCGATCTTAACTGTATCGATGGGCAGTTTATGGATATAACTGAGTGATGAATAGCCCGTACCAAAATCATCGATAGCGATAGAAATCCCATGGGCGCTCAATTTTCTCAGCTTATGAATCGCATTCTCCATCTCCTTCATCAGAAGGTTTTCCGTGATCTCTATTTCCAGGCAGTTACCGGGTAGATAGTATTCATCCAGGATACCGATCAGCGTATCGGCAAAACCTCGGCACTCGATCTGAAGTGCCGATAAATTGATCGCCATCTGGATCTCGGGCAGACCCTGTCTACGCCATTCACTGATATCTGAACAGACCCTGCGTAACAACCATTCACCAATGGGTACGATCAGACCAGTGTCTTCGGCATGCGTAATAAATTCAACGGGTGATAAAAGTCCACGCGTTGGATGATTCCAGCGAATCAATGCCTCCATGGCCACCAGTTGGCCACTCCTGGCATCGATCTGCGGCTGATAAAAGACAACAAACTGATCAGCATCGATAGCCTTACGCAGGTCTCCCTCCAGAGCAAGGCTCTGGGAAAACAGGGCCTCCATGCCATCGGAATAGAACTGGTGGCCACCCTTACCCCTGTTCTTGAGGTGATACATGGCGATATCGGCATTCTTGATCAACTCGTCAGCTGACTCACCATCATCTGGGTATACCGTAACACCGACACTGCCATTGATGTATAACTCATTACCATCGACCATAAATGGCGACTTAAGCTCATCAATGATCTTGGATGCCACTCTATCGACGTCGTTGCGCGTCTCGATCTCGGGTAATAGTACTGTGAACTCATCACCGCCATGCCGTGACAGGGTATCGCCATCACGCAGCGTATACTTGAGACGTTGTCCAACGGCCTGTAAAAGGCGGTCGCCGATAACATGCCCCAAGGTATCGTTCACAAACTTGAATCGATCCAGATCCAGGAACATGACCGCCAGCGATTTACCACTCCTACGGGCCTGCGCCATGCTCATTTCAAGCCGATCCAGGAACAGGATACGGTTGGGCAACCCAGTGAGCAGATCATGGTGCGCCTGGTATTTTATAATCTCCTCGGCCTTTTTACGCTCGCTGATATCTCGAGCCACTCCATAGGTTCCGATAAACTCATTTTCCTCAGCGTCCTGGCGGTTCTGGTATAGGCCCATCGAAGACAGCTCGATCGAGACCACATCGGTCTCAAAACAGCGCAGTGAACTCTTCTCGTCTTTGCATTTCAGGCGTAGCTCAATATTATGCGTGGCGCGGGTGCCCCGTCTTCTTTCATTGAAGGTGTAATGCGCCAATTCCATATCATCTTCAAACACCAGCTCCGAATAATGCTTTCCGGTTAATTCATCCTTGTCATAACCCAACAGGGATTCAATACGCTTATTAATGAAGACAAAATGTCCATCCGGATCGAGTATGTAGACAATGTCCGGTGAGTTATTCACCATGAACCGGTAGAGCTTTTCTGAGTGTTTGAGTTTTTTCTGGATCTCTTTATTTTCTACTTCGAGAATGCGTCTTCTTACCACATTATCCAGGGTCTTCAGGAGCAGCTCAGGGGCATAGGGTTTTCTGAGAAAATCATGAGCCCCACCACGCAGGGCCTTTATGGCTGCATCAATCGAGGCGTCACCACTGACGACAATAATGTTGATATCGATCTGATGATCCCTGATATAGGCCATGACTTCATGGCCGGACAGGTCATGCATCATCAGATCAAGGAAAATAACATCGTAGGCCTCCTGTTCGAGCTGGGCGATAGCAGCCCTTCCGCCCTGAGCTATGTCTATGATATAGCCCTGGGCCGACACCAGTTCCTGCACGCTTTGCAGCATGCGTAACTGATCATCAACCGCTAATATCCTGATCTGGTTTTTACTCTTCATAACCCTATACCTGTTACAGGAACCTAAAATCCCTCAACTATCACCGACTATCCTTTTTTTTGTTTCCTGTACTCCTATTATAATGTGAAGCCTGACCTAAACCGTTTCCAGCTCCCTGGGGAGATAGATATGGAAACTGGTTCCTGATTTATGATTACTTCTACAGCTGACCAGGCCCTCCATTTCCCTGATCAGGTTGTTCACTATCGACAGACCCAGTCCCGAATGCCCCTTGCCTTTAGTACTGGTAACCGGTTCAAACAAATGGGCCAGTATATGGGGTGGTATTCCAGGGCCACTGTCTGCGATTGAGATCTCGATATATTCCTTATCATTGAGATAGACATAATCTTCGGTTTTTACCGTCAGGGTGCCTGCCTCACCCATGGCTTCGACGGCATTCTTTACAAGATTAATGATGACCTGCTTCAGGGCATTGGCACGCGTAACGATGGGTGGCAGCTCCTCATCCATCTGCACCCTGATCTCGATATCTCCGGGAATAAAGAGCGAGTCCTTGAACACCGTAATGACATCACTGATCAGGTCATTAATATTGACGCTACCTTCCTGCATCTCCTCTGGTGTATCTGCCAGACGTCTGATGATACCGCCAACCCTGTCTACTTCTTCGCCGATAATGCGCAGGTCATTCAGCGCCGGATGATCGTCTTCCAGTTTACCGGCCAGTACCTGTAAATAATTCCTGAGGATGCCCAGCGGATTATTGGCCTCATGAATGACCTGTCGGGCGCGCGCCTGATACTCGGCCTCTATCTGCTGATCGTGACTGCGGCGGCTCATGATGTCCGATAAAAGACCACCCGCTTCATTGGCAAAGGCCATCAACAGGCCTTCCTGCTCCAGCAGGGATTCGAGACGACGCTCATCGACACCCAGCACAAGGCAACCTATGTTTTCACCCTCATTTTGCATGGGCAGGCATATCACGTGCTCATGCCCCAGAAGACGAATAATCTGGCGATCAATTACAGAGAGTCCGGATTCTGCCGCCTGGGTGATGGAATCCAGCTGGGTGCGGCTATGTAACGCGGACGAGACCAGACTCTTACCCTCACGCATAGACAGTATGAGTTCATTCGCCCTAGAGTCGCCCTCTTCCAGGCTACGCCCGCGCAAAGACTCTCCATCGGGGCCTAACAGGAAAAACATCTGTCGAGGAACACCAAACAGGATTTTGACACTCTGCTCAATTGACGTGAGCAGGGCATCCACACTGCCCACACGGGACATATGTTGTCGTACACCATCCAGGAGTACATTTCGCTGGACCTTATCGACCAGCTTGAGCTCGGTCTCGTCCAGGGCATCGCTTAGCAGGTCCTTATTAAATAGTTCGTCATCCGGTGACGGCGGCACGCTCAAATCGATACCCTGTGCATCGAGTATCTCATCGACCAGCCCCATGGCCTTGCTCTGTACATCGGCAACCACGCCCTGGGTCAGCCCAAACAATCTTTCTGCGGCCTCGGCAATATCGGCCTGGTCTTTCGGTTTATGCGTGATGAGGTTGGCCAGATACACCAGGCGCACCAGATGATGAGCATCAACGATTTCTTCCAGAGGTTCCAGCTGGTAGAGAACGGCATCATCCATGAAGGATTCCAGATGCCACTGATGGATATACCAGGCACCCACCTCGGGATGAGAATTGCCAAAGTACTCCTGCTCCATAGCAGCCAGTGCCTGATCGCCTTCTGCCTTAAGACTCAGTTCTTTGTATTCGGTAGGAAAACTGACACCAAGAACGAGTTTACCCACCTTGTGGAATAGCCCCGAGACATAGGCCTCGTCTGGCTGGTGGTAGCTGGTCAGGTCCGCCAGGACCCGGGCTACATTGGCGCAGATAAGAGACTCATGCCAGAACTGTCGATAACTGGCACTGCTCAGGCCGCGAAAACGGGAGAAAAACTGCCGCGCCGAGGTGGTCAGGGCAATGGTCTTGATGACATCCAGGCCAAGGCGTACCAGTGTGGATTCGACGGTCGTGAATTTATTAAGGGCACGATAAACGGGAGAATTTGCTACCAGTAGCATCTGTGAACTCAGTCCACTATCGGTATTGATAATGGCGGACAGCTCCTCAAAGCTGACATCTTCCTTTTCACAGGCCTGCAACAACCTGAGCACGGCCTGCGGCAGCGAGGGCAGGTGTGCAATCTGTATCTGTTCCAGCAGCTTCTGTGAAAGACCCGGTTTAACTGTCATTATTATAATCTTGTCCTCGTGGACACCCCCGACACCCACTTTGGAATCTACAACCTTATCCCTAACCGATCAAAAATTCAGTCATTAAACTAAGGTTGACTTTAACTTATTCTTATAAGTACTTGATTCTACACATTCATCGCCACAAAAACAGCAAAATTTGTGAAATGCTTCACATTTTTTCCCACTCAGGTACACTTTTCCTACATCATATTTAATTAAAACCCGTATCAGAGGCTGGTTCCGACACTTATTCCATGAGACCTGAACAGGACAATCAACGCCCTGCCCGCGTCATTGCCATTGCCAGTGGAAAAAGTGGTGTGGGTAAGAGCAACATCACCACCAATCTGGCCATAGCCCTGGCCACACGGGGACAGAAGGTCTGTATTCTGGATGCCGATACCCGACCTTCCAAGACCAGGGATTTGCTCGGCTTTATGCCCGTCTTCACCCTGGAGCATCTGCTCACCGGAGAAAAGACCCTGGATGACATCATCACCGATGGCCCCAGTGGCGTAAAGATATTTCCAGCTGCCGCCGGTCTGGCTGATTTTGTTAGTCTGGACGACAGTCAACGAGAACGGTTCGTTGGTGCCCTGCGTGAACTGGAACAGCGTTTTGACTGCCTGCTGATCGATACCGCCTCGGGCGTACGCAATACCGTCATGCATTTCCTGCGCTCAGCTCATTACATCGTCATGGTGCTGACGCCCGAGCCTTCATCCCTGTCAAACTCCTTTGCCATGTTGCAGGTGCTCAAAAAGCGGGGCCAGAAAAACCCGATCCATGTACTGGTGAACATGGTCAATGACTATAGCGAGAGCGTAGAGATCTATAAACGCTTTGAGCGCAATGTCCGTAAGTTTCTGCAGATACCGGCCTACTATCTGGGTTATATCAAGATCGATGAAACTGTTACCTCCTCGGTGACACTTAAACGCCCGGTCATCCTGCTCAAACACAGTGCTCCAGCCAGCCAGTGTTTCTATAAACTGGCCGAAAACCTGACCATGCAGTTCAAGCATGACCTGGAGAAGGTCAGTTTTAGTGAGTTCTGGAATAAACTGGCCATCAAGACCAGTCTCACGGCCCATGGTCGCCACCCCACCGGCGTCTATATGCGACCGGACCTACCGGGCAGCACCAGCAAGAGCGCCCCCGGGCCAGAAAAACTGACCAAACAGGCCCTGAAGGTCATCAAAGAAGGGGATATCGATGCCGCACAGGGTAGAGACCTGCTCATCCCCCTGATTCTGGCCTTTGTGGATCGTTTCAAAGACTACCCCTTTGATACCCGCAATGCCCTGTTACAACACCTCAAACTCAAGGACTATCCCGCCAGCGAGTTAAAACACCTGATCATCACCCTGGAAGATGACTACGAAAAATATCATCAGAAGCCCGTTCATAGCCTGTCAAGTACAGTATTACGCCTGTTTGCCCAGAGCAAAGGCGATGCCACTCGAATAGAGGAACTCAGCCAGCATCTGCAGAAGAATTTTCGGCAACAGTTTGGACGCGATCTATTTAATCCCAGGGCCGAGCTGATTAAGCAGGCCCAACGACACGAACTTGGCGAAGCGGAGTTTACCGAACTCCTGACAGATCTCCATAAAACCTATGAACACCAGTTTGGTAAACCCTGGGCCTCTGATACCGAGGTAGAGTATCTTCTGGAAAAAGTCATTGGAATCATTGACGAGATATCCGAACAGGAACGCTCGTTGAACGAGAACCTGTATCGGCTCTTTAATCGGCTGGATCATATGAGCAAGTCCGGAACGGGGCCGGTTACACCTGTCAATCAGACCAACCCTAAGGAGGATAGTATTTAGCCACCACTACATCATCACGTGGCTAACTCCTGACCGACGCGGTCTCTTGATAAGTCGCTGTTAAACTACTATGTAACTATAATAAATAAAGAAATTTTTAATTGTGATATGGCTACTTCTAAAGCAGGAGTTAGGAGTTTAAAAATCATCACTTATAAGTGATGATTATCACATATGGAAATGCAAGACCAACAATAAATAACGCATCTACTGCAATTTGGGGCAAGAAAATATGACGACCAAGACAACAGCCAAAAGCAGAAAAAAAACCAGCACCGGTAATGAGTCCCAGTCACCCACAACAAGTGAAAAAGAAGTTGCCACGCCCCCCGAGGTGACCAGCCTCGAGAAAGTCCGCGACCTGCTGTTCGGAGAAGAGGTTCAGCGCCTCAATATTCATCAGTCAAAGATCGAGGCGGACTTCACCCAGGCAATAGCCGATCTTAAATCCGAGACCCTGCAACGCATCCAGAAGCTTGAAGACACACTCATAAAAAAACTGGATACACTGAGTGCCGATCTTAAGACCGAGGAGAAGAACAGAGAACGGGATGACTCGGGGCTACAGGATCAGCTCAATGAAACCAACGAATCCCATAGCCGTTTTGAGAGCAAGACCAAAAACGACCTTGCCGATCTCTATGACCAGTTGATGGGCGAATGTAACCGTCTCCAGTCTGAGTCCGATAAGCTGAGTGAACAGCTAGCAACAATTTCACAGGACCTCACAAGCAGCAAGGCCGATCGAAGTACTCTGGCCAAACTGCTTAAGGATATGGCAACGGGCCTCGAAGGCGAAGCATAAGGTTTCGCCAACGATACCTGCCCGCCTGTCATGAGCCCATTGAGCCACTCACACACTCAAGCAATACACACCGACCCTGTTGCCCTACAGCAGGATCAGGACCTCGAACAACTCCGACATTTATTGTTAGGCAAGGATTATGAGGAACTCCTGGCACTCAAGGCACGCTTGCAGGACTCTACGGGGCGCGCTCGATTTATTGCCGAAATACTCCCTGCCGCGGTGCAACTGAGCTCTCTGGATAACGATCGCCTGACCCAGGCATTATTACAGAACGTCGAAGATGCCTTACATGCCTCGGTCAGGAAAAACCCCCGCCCCCTGGTCGATGCCCTGTTCCCGGTAATAGGCCCAGCCATACGAAAATCGATCACAGAGACATTGGCTGAACTACTGCAAACCATCAACCAGATGGTGGAACACAGCCTTTCTGCTCGTTCTTTGAAATGGCGTTTCGACGCCTGGCGTACCGGCACCTCTTACGCAGAAATAGTCCTTAAAAACACCCTGATCTATCAGGTCGAACAGGCCTTCCTGATCGATCGAAAGTCAGGGCTATTGCTGAACCATATCAGCTCCGACACTGCCATCACCAAAGATCCCGACATGGTCTCTGCCATGCTCACGGCCATACAGGATTTCATTACCGATTCTTTCCAGGTCAATGACCAGGAAAACCTGCAACAGATGCGCTTTGGTGACCTGACGGTATTAATCGAACTCGGCCCCAGGGCCCTGCTGGCTGTCGCTATCCGTGGTAATCCCCCAGATGATATTCGACAGGTTATGGCAGAGACCCTGGAACAGATCCACCTCATACATTCCGATGCCCTTCAGAGCTACGATGGTGATAGTGAGTCCTTTATCGCAACCACCCCTCAATTAGAGCGCTGCCTCCTCTCACAGGCGGAGGTGAAAGGAGTACGGCATACCTCTCCACTCACCTGGTTATTACTCATGACGGCCTTCATATTTCTGGGTTACTGGCTATATGGCCTTTATGATACAAAGGTCAAGTGGAATACAGCGCTGGATCGCCTGTACCAGGAACCCGGTCTGGCCATAACAAATACCGAAGAGAGGCAAGGACGCTATATCGTGCGCGGTCTGCGTGACGAGCTGGCAAGAGATCCTGCGCAGGTGGTTGGCGCCAAGATCGCTGAACAATTGAATATAGAATGGAAATTCCAGCCCTATATCGCCCTCGCACCCAAATTTACCCGCCTGAGGGCAGAACAGATCCTACAACCTCCTGATAGCACACAGATGGTCATCGAGGGCAACCGGCTAATTCTGACCGGGGAGGCGCCCCAGCAATGGATAAACGAGGCCAGGCAACGAGCCCTGTTAATCCCTGGCATTCAGAATACCGATACCAGGGGGCTACACGCCGCAGAGCAGCACGAGCTCGTATTTTATGAGAAAAAGCGCTATCTTGAGTCAACCATCTTGTTGTTTGAGTACGGGCAATCCAGCTTAACTGGTCAGCAGGCGGAACGTATACCCGAGCTCGTTAGCATCATTGAACAACTCAAGGACACAGCCGCAGCCATGGAAGAATTGCTTAACATCATAATCATAGGGCATAGTGACAGCCATGGATCGGTTCAGTCCCACAATGAGATCTCAATGGCACGGGCTGAATACGTGAAACAGGCACTAATTGAGAATGGCCTCCCTTCTTCACTATTTTCAACTGTTGCCATGGGGGCCAGGCAACCGAGTACAGACAGCCAGGGTGATGGTGGTGAAATACTGGATCGGCGCGTCACCTTTCAGGTCCAACTGGTTAACCAGGCAGACTCGGTGGAACCCATAAAATGATCCAGAAAAAAATCTGCATGGTCGGGACCTTTGCCGTTGGTAAAACCAGCCTTGTTCGACGCTATGTCAGCAGCCTGTTCTCTGAGAAATATCTAACTACCGTTGGTGTCAAGATCGACAAAAAGACCCTGACCGTTGATAACGAAGAGGTCATGCTCATGTTGTGGGACCTGGCGGGCGAAGACGAGTTCTGCGAGATTCGCCCTTCCTATGTCAGGGGTTCTTCGGGTTATCTGTTGGTCTGTGATGGCACACGTAAAATGAGTTTTGAAGACGCCATCTGTTTACATGGAAAAATATCAGGAATACTCGGTGACATTCCTTTTGTCATGGCCATCAATAAACACGACCTCAAGGATGACTGGGCCTTAAGTGACAGTGATGTACAAAAATTGAAAGCCCAGGGCTGGCAAGTTGTCTTAACCAGCGCCAAGACCGGTGAAGGGGTAGAACAGGCCTTTAAACTTCTGGCCGAACAGATCATGAAACAAAATAATACTCCCCAACGTGAGTATTCATAGTGACTAGCTAAGACGACAGCCATGCCAGACACCCTGTTTAGTCTTTATTCCACTCTGCAAACCGTTGTTCTGGAACGTCAGGATGACACCCGGTTTATCCTGCTCACCGAGTCTACACCCTGGTTTTGTGATCTATTACCAAAGGCCTGCGTTGCCAGGGAAACCCTGGTTCTTCAAGGCATCTCTCCATTCCTGGACAATTTCTTTTTTGATGCCAACGAGGTCTGGTCGGATCAGAATGCCGAACCACTGTGCTCTGGTCCCTGGGTAGAGGTCAATAGCGAAGGCATGGAGATTGCTTTACAGGCCGATGCCATTAATCAAGCCGGCAAATGCCTCCTGCTCATACAGAAGCTGGGACAAAGCTATGAACACCAGGTCAATATCCTCCAGGCCGCTCGACAAAACCTGCTGACCCGAGAGCACCTGGAAGCTGAGATCCATAAACGTACTGAACAAATACGCTTACGGGAAGAAGAGATCGCGATGCGCCTACTGGCAGCATCGGGAGTGCGCGATGAAGAAACTGGGGCCCATGTTCGCCGCATAGGCATGTATTCGGCTGCCATTGCCGATTCCCTGGGCTGGGATCAACTTAATATTGATGAGATCCGTGTCGCTGCGCCCATGCATGACATAGGGAAAATCGGCATTCCCGATAACATCCTGTTAAAACCCGCCAAGCTAACCAGTGAAGAATACAGCATCATGCAGGGTCACGCCGAGATCGGTGCCAACATGCTTGATGGCAGTGACATCCCCCTGCTCATCATGGCCAGGGACATCGCTTATTGCCATCATGAACGCTGGGATGGCAGAGGTTACCCTCGTGGCCTGGCAGGGTCCGATATTCCTGAAAGTGCCCGTATTGTGGCCATCGCAGATGTCTATGACGCCCTGGTTCACCAACGCATCTATAAACCTGCCTTTCCTGAAGCCCATGCGATTGAACTAATGACCAATCAATCTGGCAGCTATTTTGATCCCGATATATTTTCAGTGTTCATCGAATTATTACCTGAGATCAGACGTATACGAGAAGAGATTCGAGAAAACGCGTATTCAGGCACACCAGATGATCATTACCCCTACGTACTTTAACGGCTTGAATAATATTTTTAATCCAGTTCATGCATTGGCCAAATAACAGCATAGCCTTAAGCTTGTTTCTGTTATGTGTCATCTTATTTTTTATTTACCCCGACATAGACCTGTTGATAAGCCGACACTTTTATGACGTCGAGAGTGGATTTTATTTGAACGATGCACACTGGGTTCAATTTAGCTATCACCTGTTTGCCAAAATCCATTTCTATGTCTTCTTTGGTCTGCTATGGCTCATCTTTGCCAGCTGGCGATGGCGAAAAAAATCAGAGCAAGGACTGCGTTCAAAACTTACTTTCCTGCTCCTGGTTCTTATTCTGGGCCCGGGCCTGATAGTCAGTGCTCTTAAAGATCATACCGGTCGGGCCAGACCCTCAGAGATCATGGAGTTCGGCGGGGATAAGACATTTACTGGCGCACTCACAACTGCGAAGCAATGCGAACGAAACTGCTCATTTGTCAGTGCCCATGCGGCCATGGGATTCTGGTTCATTGCCCTGGCATGGGCATTTTA
>JANTGN010000071.1 GCA_024762895.1 Thiotrichales bacterium | reverse complement strand
AGGCCATCAAGTGGTTTCAAATGGCCGCTGAGCAGGGGAACAAGTTCGCAAGGATGAGCCTGAGAGAAATCGCCAGTAAAAAGGCCCAGGCCACCGGTCCGGTAGCCATGAATAGCGATCAGTGAGCCAAGGATCCATCATATTGTCCTAGAATCCTTAGAAGCCTCCTTTAAAAACCTGCCCGAAGTTCACCCCCGTAGTTCAACAGAACTGCGGGGGCCTGAACTTGAACCGCTCTGTGCTCGGGATGCCCTGGTAAAACTTAGCTGATGCCCTCAGACATCCAGCAGGATCCTGGCCGGGTCCTCCAGCATCTGTTTGACGCTCACCAGAAAGCTCACCGCCTCACGCCCGTCAATGAGCCGATGGTCGTAAGACAGGGCCAGATACATTACGGGGCGGATCACCACCTGGCCGTCTTCGGCCACGGGCCGCTCCACGATATTGTGCATGCCCAATATGGCACTTTGCGGTGGATTGATTATGGGTGTGGACAGCATGGAGCCAAACACGCCGCCATTGGTGATTGAGAAGGTTCCGCCGGTCAGCTCATCCATATCGAGTTTGCCGGTCTTTGCTCGCTCGGCAAAGTCTCTGATATTTTTTTCTATCTGCGCCAGACTCGCCTGATCGGTATCCCGTAAAACGGGAACGACCAGCCCACGCGGAGAAGACACGGCAACACCAATGTCATAGTAGTCGTGATAAACGATATCCCCCCCATCGATCGAGGCATTAATGGCGGGAAAACGCCTTAACCCTTCGGTTACCGCACGTACGAAGAACGACATAAAACCCAGCTTGATGCCATGGGCCTTTTCAAAGGCCTCACGATATCGGCCACGCAGATCCATAATCGGCTGCATGTTGACCTCGTTGAAGGTAGTCAGCAGAGCTGCATCCTGTTGCGCCGACAACAGGCGCTCGGCAATCCTGGCCCTCAGGCGTGTCATCGGCACGCGTCGCTCAGCACGCACGCCGGTCGTCACCTCAGGTTCCGATACTTCTGGCTGGACCATGGATGCTTCCTTTTTAACCGGCTTCGGCCGGGCAGGCTTTGCTGTTTCCTGTTGCTCCAGATAGGCCAGGATATCTTCCTTCAATAAACGCCCGTTTTTACCTGTGGCCCTGATCGTATCGGGCTCAAGATCATGTTCATGTAACAACTTACGCACGGCCGGGCTCATCGTGGTCGCTTCTTTCGTAGCAGGATCTTCTTTCGCGCTTTGTACCGAGTCACTCGCCCGTTCCTCCCTGCCGGCTGTATCGACAGAAGCCGGGGCGATCTTCGCGATCACCTGGCCTGCCACCACAGTAGCCCCCTCCTGCTCGATGATCCCTTCCAGCACACCCGCCCCCGGTGAAGGCACCTCCAGCACCACCTTATCGGTCTCGATATCGACGAGGTTTTCGTCCTGCGCCACCGCATCGCCCGGCTGTTTATGCCAGGCCGAAACGACGGCGTCACTCACGGATTCGGGTAGGGGTGGAATCTTAACTTCTATGCTCATCGACTCACTCCTGTGTATCTGTACCAGCCAGCCCAAGGGCCTGCCTGACCAGGGTGTTCTGTTGCTCTACATGCATGGAAAAATAACCCACGGCCGGAGCGGCCGAAGGCGGGCGCGTGACATGCTCAAGATAATGCCGCTGATCTAACAGCGCGCGGATATTATGCTGGGTACTGTACCATGCCCCCTGGTTAAGCGGCTCCTCCTGGCACCAGATGATCTTATCCAGATTAGGATAGGTATTGAGCTGGGACTCCAGCTCCTGCACCGGGAAGGGATAGAGTTGCTCGATCCGGATGATGGCGACGTCTTTTAGTTCGGCCCCCCTGCGTTTTTCCAGCAGGTCGTAATAGACCTTGCCACTACACAGAATCATGCGGTTCACCTGGTCCCGTTCGAGCGGGTCAATCTCGGGTATCAGGGTCCTGAACCCACCCCGGGTGAGATCCTCCAGGCTGCTGGTTGCCAGCTTATGCCGTAACAGGCTCTTGGGGGTCATGACGATCAGCGGTTTACGATAGACCCGCAGCATCTGGCGTCGCAGCATATGAAATACCTGGGCGGGCGTGGTGGGAACACAGACCTGCATATTATGCTGAGCACAGAGTTGCAGATAACGCTCAAGCCGGGCTGAAGAATGCTCGGGACCCTGACCTTCAAAACCATGGGGCAACATCAATACCAGACCACAGAGCCGTCCCCATTTTTGCTCGCCCGAGGCAATAAACTGATCAATTACCACCTGTGCATTATTGGCAAAGTCGCCGAACTGGGCCTCCCAGATGGTCAGGGTCTCCGGCTCGGTGGTGGCATAACCATATTCAAAACCCAGAACCGCCTCTTCAGACAGCAATGAATCAATGACCAGAAAACGGGAACGCTCTTCATGGATATGGCGTAGAGGGATATAGCTCGTGCCATCATTCTGGTTATGTAACACCGCATGGCGATGAAAGAAGGTACCCCGTCCGCTGTCCTGACCGGACAGACGGACCTTGTAGCCGTCATGGATCAGGCCGGCATAGGCCATGGTCTCGGCATAGCCCCAGTCCAGGGGCTGGGTGCCTTCCGTCATTTTGCGGCGGGCCTCTATGATCTTGCTGACCCTGGGATGTACCTTAAAACCCTCGGGCAACTCAAGCAGTTGCGACGATAGCTTTTCTATCTCCACCAGAGACAGACGAGTATCGACAGGCTCATCCCAGGCATGCCCGATAAACTGTCTCCAGTTGACATGGAAGGGCTTGTCTATGGAATGGCTGGTTAACAGGTGCGGCACCATGAAATCCCCTTTTTCCAGGTTCTTTCGAGTCCGCATCATCAGGGCCTCCGGTTCGTCCTCGGCCAGCATTTCTTCATCGACCAGCTGCCGAGCATAGATCTCGCGGGTTGTCGGCAGGTCACGTATTGCCCGATACATCATGGGCTGGGTAACGGCAGGTTCATCGGCCTCGTTATGCCCCTGTCGGCGGTAACAGACCATATCGATGACCACATCCTTGTGAAAGGTCATGCGGTAATCCAGGGCCACCTGGGTGGCAAACATCACGGCCTCGGGATCGTCACCGTTGACGTGGAAGATCGGGGTATTGATCATCTTGGCCACATCGGTGCAATAGAAGGTTGACCGGGCATCGTTATGAAAACTGGTCGTGAATCCGATCTGATTATTAATCACGATGTGCACGGTACCCTTGGTGGAAAAACCCCTTGTCTGCGACATATTCAGGGTCTCCATTACGACACCCTGACCCGCAAAAGCGGCATCCCCATGGATCACCACCGGCAGCACTTCATCACCCTGACTATCGCCTCGACGATCCTGTCGCGCCCTGACCGATCCCTCGACCACCGGGCTGATGATTTCCAGGTGAGAGGGATTAAAGGCCATGGCGAGATGCACCGGGCCACCTGGCGTCCTCAGATCGGAGGAAAAACCCTGATGGTATTTCACGTCTCCTGTACGGCCATTATCGTCGTGCCGCCCCTCAAATTCGGCAAACAATTTAGCGGGAGATTTACCCATCACGTTGATCAGCACATTCAGGCGGCCACGATGGGCCATACCTACGACGATCTCCTTCACACCCTGACGACCGGCTCGCTGAACCAGCTCATCCAGCAGAGGGATCAGGCTTTCTCCACCTTCCAGGCCAAAACGTTTCTGGCCCACATAGCGGGTGTGCAGATAACGTTCCAGGACCTCTGCGGCGGTCAGGCGCTCAATAATGAAACGCTGAAAATTCGGTGAATATTGTGGCGATGAGGCGACGCTTTCCAGCCGATACTGGATCCAGCGTTTTTCCTCGATATTCAGGATATGCATATACTCGGCACCCAGACTCTCGGTATAGGTACGTTTCAGGATATCCATGAGGTCGTACAGGGTAATCACATCCGGGCCGGCCAGCGAACCGGTGTTAAAAAAGGTATTCAGATCATCTTCGACCAGCCCGTAGTAATCGAGACTTAGCTCCGGCATCTCTTCGGGCTCACCACCCAGGGGATTAATACGGGCCACTCGGTGACCCTGAAAGCGATAGGCATTGATGAGCTGCAGGACGCGCACCTGCTTACGCTCGTGTTCAAACTCATCCTCGATTTGGGCGGTCTTTTCGAATGAAGGACTGTGGGATTGTGACTGTTCACGGATGGCGACGACGTCTGAACGTTGTGCGCGTTGCCCGCCCTCCTGGACGGTCAGGTTATCGAAATAGTGCCGCCAGGGCTCATCGATCTCACTGGCATCTTTAAGATAGGCCTCATAAAGGGCCTCTAAATAAGCCGCATTATTGCCCGCAAGCAGGTCACTGCGTGCTCTGTCCTCTCTATCATCCGGTGCTTTTGACATCTTGTTGGTCAGTCAGACTGACATTTATTTTTCATATAGCTATATATGTAAACCATATTTCGCGGTTTAACAGGACTATTCTTCATTTTTGTCCCTTAAAGCGGCCAATTGGTTCCAGCCCGCCAGACGACGATACATGCGCCTGACATGGCTGCCCGCCCAGTAATGTCGGTGACAGCCCGGACAGGTCCACAGGTCTTCATCAGCGCGTAGCTGGACCTTGAGTTGCCGGCGCTGCTCCCGATCGGCCAATACCAGGGGTGAATTACAGACCAGGCAACGACTGAAAGGCTGAAATAGCCAGTCGATGGAGAGGGCCTGGCTCAGTTCCAGCGCCTGTGCATCCAGGTCCTGGGTGTGGATGAACACGATCCAGTCTTTTGCCTGTCGATAGTTCAGGAATTGCCGATCCCGTGTAATCACCAGACGGTCTTCCCGCTTTGCCAGACTCATAATGTCACGATCAGGACTGCCCGGCGGCAGCATGGCGCAGTCATATCCGGCCGCCCTGATCCAACGGCAGAGCCTGATCAGCATCTCGTCGCATAACAACATCAGGGCAGACGTACGAACTTGGGAGACCGGAATAGACATTTGTTTTTTATAGCATGAACCGACTAGCCTGTTCTTTGAAACACACATCAATAAATGCCCTGCCCCTCATAGGATTACAACCGGGCATAGTGTATATTCCATAACCCGACGGGCCATCGGGCTGACCTCCAGGCCTCACTCATTCAACAAGATATTCGACACATGGAATCCATCGATCGTTCGGAAAGCCCGGAACAACCCCTGCAAGAAGTCACCCTGGGTAATACGCATATCACCGTACTCGGTACTGCACACGTCTCCAGGACCAGCGCGGATACGGTCGAAGAGATGCTGGACACCGGCCAATATGATGCAGTCGCCATCGAGCTGTGCCCCAGTCGCTACAATGCCCTGATAGACCCGGACAGCCTGGCCCGCATGGACCTTTTTCAGGTCCTCAAACAGGGCAAGGTCCCCATGGTGAGCGCCAGTCTGGCACTGGGCGCGTTCCAGCAACGCATGGCCGACCAGTTTGGAATACGACCGGGCGAAGAGATGCGTCGCGCCATCGATATGGGCCAGCGGCATGAGTTACCCGTCCTGCTGATCGATCGCGAGGTCGGGATTACCCTCAAACGAATTTACCGTAACGTGCCCTGGTGGCAGCGCCTGACCCTGTTCAGCGGCCTGCTGGCCAGCGTCCTTTCTCGCGAAGAGATACCCGAAGAGGAAATTGAGCGACTCAAGGAAGGCGATGTCCTGGAAAGTGCCTTTACGCAGTTTGCCGAACGGGAGAAACACCTGTACCAGCCTCTGATCGCGGAACGCGATCGCTATATGGCGGCGCGCATACACGAAGAAATCGACCAGACCAGCCACCGCAACCTGCTGGTCGTAATCGGTGCCGGTCACCTCAGGGGACTGGTCGAAGAACTCAAGGCCATCGAGGCAGAAAAGGATCAGCAGACGGCCACCGACATCGTTCAGGAGCTGGATCAAACGCCTAAGGGCAGCCCCTTCTGGCGCGTCTTTCCATGGTTGATCGTCGTGGCCATCCTGAGCGGCTTCGTGATCGGATTTATGCGCAGCCCAGACCTGGGCTGGACCCTGGTACGAGACTGGGTGGTCATCAACGGTAGCCTCTCGGCCCTGGGGGCGCTCATTGCCGGTGGCCATGTTCTGACTGTCCTGACCGCGTTCATCGCGGCACCCCTAACCTCACTAAATCCCACCATTGGGGCAGGCATGGTCGCCGGTGGCGCCGAGCTCTTTCTCAGGAAACCCACCGTGGGAGACTTTGATCGGCTACGCACGGATACCACGACACTGTCAGGCTGGTGGAAAAACCGAGTGGCGCGGCTGTTCCTTGTGTTCATTCTCAGCTCACTGGGGTCGGCCATTGGAACCTACGTGGCAGGATTCAGGATCTTTGATCGCCTGATATAAAGGGCAGGGTCAGGCAGGGCGAACCCGGAAGTCGAATACACCCCAGATAAAACCCAGCACTGCGCACAAAAGGGCAAACAGGTCGCGCTTGGTGAAACGATACTTAAAGGCATGCCCGATCTCTTCACCGGGAATATCAATCCTGGGCACTCGAATACTCTGAATCCAGGCACTCAGGCCCGGCTCGACCAGGACCTCATACCAGATCTTTGTCCCAACCTGCTGTTGTTGCTGATACAGCATCAGATCACCCTTTCTGACCTTGCGAACCACCTCGGAGGCCAAAGAAGCTCGATTATATAGTGCAGCCGATTCGGTACGTACCGTGACAAAATTACTCCTGGACGCATAGATGCTGGAATTCATCGCCATGAGCGCGGCGTCGGGTAATAACATCGAGGGTAAATAAAACAGCAGGAAGGCCAGTACACTGCCAAAACACCCCTTGAGCAGGCGCTGGGTTCGCGGCGGAATAACACTGATACGCCGAATCAGATAACCCACCAGAAGGATCATGAGGCAGACAAACAACCAGAGTTCCAGGGGCCCGTCACGCAACCACATACCTGGATTGAGGGCCCTGAGCGAGAGTGGCATGAGGTCCGAGATAAAAAAGCGCAGGTAGAGATAATACAGGGCCACCACACCCATCAGGCTGATGCCCGCATAGATAAAATATTCACGCTTTTGCTGGGAATTGACCGGCAGGATCGTCTCCAGATTGACATCCGCCGCCATATCCTTGCAATAGGCCCAGTCGCAACGATACACCGTCATGGGATCCTTCTTGCCCTTGAAGGTGAAGATACCGGCCTTATTAATGAAGTAGCCCCGGTTTTTGAGTTTCTCCCCCATGACATCGGACAGGAAGATCTCATCGCCATCGGCCTCACTCTCGATTCGTGAGGCCACATTCACGACATCCCCGTAGACATCATTGGGCTCGACGATGGCCTGCCCCGTATGCATGCCAATGCGGACGTGAATGGCAAAATTGCTATCCTGCTGACGCATGCGCTCCAGCACCTGCTGTATGCCGATAGCGGCCCTGAGCGCATCATTGGGTTGCTCAAACATGGCCATAATGGAATCGCCAATGGTCTTAATGACCTTACCGCGGTAATGCTGCACGACGGGGAAGAGCAGGCGGTTATGTTTATCCACCATGAGCCGGCCCTTGATATCGCCATTCAACTCCCAGTGCATGGTGGAGTAGACGATATCGGTAAACAATATCGTCACTTCACGGCGGGATTGCCTTATTTCCTTGGCAATAGTCCTGGATATCGTATTATTGGCCCAATCCGGCATAATAAGAGCTTGAATTCACACCCATTTTGGGAATTAGTGTCCCAAGATTATACATACCCACGAAGCGAATGGCAGTTTGATCATATGATTTCAGAACCTCAGGGGCTCAGTCCCTATGAACTCATGGGCGGTGACGAGGCCGTACGGCGCCTGGTAAAGCGTTTTTATCAGATAATGGATGAGGCCCCCGAGGCCTGGGAAATCCGCCAGATGCACCCCCAGGATCTGTCCGGCTCGGAGGAAAAACTCTATAAGTTTCTGTCCGGCTGGCTGGGCGGCCCTGCCCTTTATGTACAGGAGTATGGTCACCCCATGCTGCGTAAACGGCACCTGCCCTTCAGGATTGGTAGCCGAGAGCGCGATCAATGGCTGATGTGCATGAACCAGGCCCTGGACGAAATGGAGATGGAGTCCCTGTTACGCAACCAGCTCAAGGCCAACTTTTACAAGGTGGCCGACCATATGCGCAACCAGCCCAACTAAACGACCAACCAGGGAATGACCTGAGCCGTCCTGGCAACCGCGACTATGTAGGCCAGCAGCCCCAGGGCCAGCACACCAGAGACAAGGCGCAGCACAAACGAAAAACGAAGCTTGAGTGCTACATACCCGAACAGGATGTAGCCCAGCAGGGCGAGCAGCTTGGCCAGCAGCCATGGGGTGGTGATGGGATTGAGCCCATAGATCCAGAGCATACCCAGGCCACTGAGCAAAAGGACCGTGTCTATGACATGGGGCAGTAAACGTAGCAACGGCCGTTGCAACAATGACGATGACTTCAGGGAAAGCATCCAGCGAACAATAAAACCCAAGGACGTGGCCATGACACAGCCGACATGGAGATAGTACAGTACGGTTGCCATCAACAACGCACCCTCAGGGTCTCAACTTTCGAGGAGTCTACAGCGGGTCCTGATTCTCGGGTGGCATCTGCAGATGAAAGCCCTGATCCCTGAGGTTGCTCAGTACCACTTCGGGGTCTTCCTGCGCCAGTTTACGTTCGGGCGTGAGTTCAAATTGCAGGGAAAATTCAGGCTCCCCAAATACCTTCATCAGGGCTTCAGGCACCTCTTCAAAATCATCTTCACGCGGAATATAGAGATAGGTATCGGGCTTCCGATTACTACGATAGACATAACACTGCATAACTTTATTCCTGTCTCTGCAGGGAGGCAGGTGCCGCAGGGGGTTCCGCAGGCGCAGGCGCCTGACCCTCGGGCAGGAAGCGAGGTGTGATTTCATCGGCTGCCGGCACCTCATCCTCCGGAACCGGCACTGTCCCCACTTCTGCATAGACCTCAACCCACTCGATCTTGGCGTAGGGGTACTCATAGGTCACCTGGCCCGAGGTCACCCGCTGCGAGAGATAAATCGCCTCATTCTTGTCACTGACCTCAACCAGTGTGCCTTCATGATCCCCACCATCCAGCGTATGAACCCGTAGACTGGACCCCAGGTATTCGGGCAGGCGTTTGATGGAAACGGGCTGATAGGCCATAGGTACTTTCTTGATCTCGACCGGTTTTTTCTTCTTGGCCTCCTCCAGGATCGGAATCACCAGGGGCGCTTCTTCCTGCTCGGCCTCGATCTCATAAAGATCTTTTTCGGTATCAATTCCCTGGGCCTGGGCTGCTTCCTCATTAGGCACCTCAACCAGGACCGGACGTTGCTCCAATAACTCAGAGACACGAGGATCGATGGGGATTTTGTCCACATCTACATTGGCCTTATCAAGCTGCTTGCCCAGTTCCAGTTCCCGGTCGGCTCCTCCATAAAAGGCGACCCCGGACAACAGGAAACCCAGGATCAGCACATAGGCCCCGTTGCGTCCCTCACGCCAGTTCATGATGATAAATATGAGCCCTGCCAGAGGAATGAACAGCACAGCCAGGCCCCACCAGAAACTCATCTTGAAGGCCTCGATAATGATCATCAGGCTGCCGGCCAGCGCCAGGACACCACCAAAAATAAAGACTATACCTACCAGGCTATCCATTAAATCCCCATCCACCTATTTGGAAGTTATGCCGCAGTTTACTCTGCTCACGTTTTGCTGTCAGTCCTCATGATAGGTATAACCCTGAAGACCTTCTCTTAGTTCAGCGATGAACTGCTTCCGCTGAGCGGGCTGTAACTCGGAAGCGTGTTGTTCCAGAGAGGACAACAAGGCGTCCGTATCGTAATGAACATAGCGTAATAATTCATCAATTCGGTCACCGGGCTCCGGATTTGTGAGCTGGTACCCCTTCTCGGTCAACTCGACGTTGATGGCATGGGTATCGCCAAAGAGATTATGCAGGTCTCCCAGGATCTCCTGGTAGGCACCGACCAGAAAAAATCCAAGCACATAAGCTTCCTGCTCGCTGAAGCCGTGAACCGGCAGGGTATGCTCAATACCGGCAGAATCGACGTAAAACTCGACATGACCATCGGAGTCGCAGGTGAGATCCTGGATGATCGCCCTGCGTTGTGGCGGCTCATCTAGACGATGAATCGGCATCACCGGAAAGATCTGGTTAAAGGCCCAGACATCGGGAATGGACTGAAATACGGAAAAATTGCAAAACAGCTTATCCGCCAGCCCTGCATTCAACGTATCCCTGAGTTCTGAGGTCTCAGGCTGGCTATTGAGCTCATCGGCGAGGGCACGACAGACGGTGAAGTACTGTTGCTCGGCGGCGGCACGAACCTCCAGAGGCAACTCTTCATGGCTGTAGTCGCTATGCACCTGGGCCAGTATTGAACGGGCGGCCTGGTAGCGATCCGCCACCGAGCCAACCGCTCGATCACCCAGGGCCTTTAACTGATCCAGCAGGGGGTGCTCCACTTTTTCAGAGCCAGAGACCTCATCATGGGCGCCGCGCTCAATGTCAATCACATTAGTCAGCAGTACGGCATGATGCGCCGTCATGGCCCTGCCGGCCTCGGTCAGGACCATGGGATGCGGCAGGTCTTTTGCGGCACAGATATCGGTCAGGGCCTGGATCACCGCCAGAGCATAATCCTCCAGACGGTAATCCACGGAACAGAAGCTCTGTGATCGCGTGCCCTCATAGTCAATCCCAAGGCCGCCCCCCACATCGACTATGCCGATGGACACGCCCAGCCGATGCAGTTCAGCGAAGTAACGCATGGCCTCGGCCAGACCATGGCGTATATCGGATAGACTGGATATCTGGGAGCCCATATGGAAATGAAGCAACTGCAGGGACTCGAGCATGCCCCAGTCTTTCAGGCGCTCGCAGAGTACCAGTGTCTGGGTCGCGGAGAGCCCAAACTTGGCCTTTTCGCCCCCCGTGTTCTGCCATTTCCCGGTGCCGATGGAGGCCAGGCGTACGCGCACGCCCAGCAGCGGGGTGACCTGTAACCTGCTGGCCTCCTGACGAACCGTCTCCAGCTCCGAGAGTTTTTCTATGACGATGTGGATCTTCAGCCCCATCTTGAGACCCATGAGGGCAAGACGAATGTATTCACGGTCCTTGTAGCCATTGCAGATGATCAGACCACCCGGACGTGACTGGGCCATGACCGCAATCAGTTCCGATTTACTGCCGGCCTCCAGACCGATACGTGCCCCCCCATGCTGCAGTAGTCGTGACACGACAGTCTGCTGTTGATTGACCTTGATGGGATAAATCACAGTATAGGGTCCGGCATAACCCAGTTGCGAACATGCCTGATCAAAGGCCTGGATGAGACGGTCCAGCCGGGCGTCGAGTATATCCATAAAGCGCAACAGCACCGGCAACCCCAGCCCCTGGCTGGCCAGCTCAGCAGGCAGGCCAGCCAGATCGACCTCGGGACCCTCTTCCAGGGACATGGCCATATGACCATTTTCTCGTATTCGAAAGTAGCCTCCACTCCAGTGCTTCAGACTGTAGGTCTCTACTGCTCGGTCTATACTCCAGGATGCCATCTTGGTCACGTCTTTTTAAGCTGGATGTGTGGGTTGACGGTCGCTATGATACGCCTCTTTTTCCCTTCAGGAAGATATCCATGGCCCTCGATAATACGTGGTTCAGTGAAATTTATGCCTCGGAAGGCTGCGCCTTTTCTCTGAAGACAGAGGCCCTGCTTCATGAGGAACAGACCCCGTATCAGCATATTGCCATCTATCAGACCGAACGCTTTGGACGCCTGATGGTCATCGATGGCTGCATCATGCTCTCGGACCGGGATAATTTTATCTATCATGAAATGATGAGCCATCCCGTGCTCTACAGTCATCGTGATCCGCAGACGGTCGTCATCATCGGTGGTGGTGACTGCGGCAGTCTGCGCGAAGTGCTCAAGCATGACCGGGTTCGAAAAGCCATCCAGATCGACATCGATGAAGGGGTGACTCGGCTGTCGAAAGAATACTTTCCCCGTCTTTGCGAAAGTAATGATGACCCACGTGCCCAGCTGTTGTTTGCAGACGGCATTGAATGGATGAAACAACGGGATGACAAGAGCGTCGATGTCATCATCATTGATAGCACCGATCCGGTCGGCCCGGCCGAGGGGCTCTTCCAGCGCCCCTT
>JANTGN010000070.1 GCA_024762895.1 Thiotrichales bacterium | reverse complement strand
CGATATTCCCTTTGAAACCATTAAGGCGGGTGAAAACAGCCTTAAGCTGAAATTCGCCAAGGGCTGGCTGGAAGAGCGCCAATTGACTGAGGCCGCTCTGCAGACTGAGCGTCAGTTACTCCAGGCCATCGACTTTAACCTGAAGTTCTGAAGTCGTTAAGTACTGCTAAGGAGTTCCAGTAATCGCTGCTGGGCCGTACGTGGCTGGGCATTGCCCTGTCTAACGCGTTGGTAACTGCCATCCTTTTTCAGGACCCAGGCATTGGTATTGTCCTGAAAATAATACACCAGGGTTTCCTGAACGACACGTTCGTGTAGATCGGGCTTTTCAATCGGGAAGCAGGTCTCCACGCGCCTGAAGAAATTACGCGGCATCCAGTCGGCACTGGAGCCAAAGACCTCGGACTCGCCATCATTGAAGAAATAGAACACGCGTGAATGCTCCAGGAAACGCCCCATCACCGAGCGTACCTGGATGTTGTCGGAGATGCCGGCAATCCCTGGGCGCAGGGCGCAGATACCACGAACCAGTAAATCGACCTTCACACCGGCTTGCGAGGCACGATACAGGGCCTCGATGACCAGCGGTTCGATGAGCGAATTCATACGCGCCATGATATGGGCCTTTTTGCCCTGGCGTGCATGTTCGGTCTCTCTTGCGATCTTTTCCAGCATGCCTTTGTGCAGGGTGAAAGGTGAATGCAGGAGCTTCTTGAGCTTGACAGCCTTACCCAGTCCAGTAAGTTGCTGAAATATCTTGTGCACGTCTTCGCCCAGGGTCTTATCGGCACTGAGCAGGCCAATATCGGTATAGGCCCGGGCCGTGCCGGCGTGATAATTACCGGTACCCAGGTGCACATAACGCTTAACGCGTTTACCTTCCCGGCGCACAATCATGGTGAGCTTGGCATGGGTCTTATAGCCCACCACGCCGTAGACCACATGGGCCCCGGCATCCTGAAGTCGGCTGGCCAGCTGGATATTCGCCTCTTCGTCAAAGCGGGCCCGCAGTTCGATGATGACGGTGACCTCCTTACCCGAACTGGCGGCCTTGACCAGGGCATCGACCAGCATGGATTTTTCTCCGGTGCGATACAGGGTCTGCTTGATGGCCAGCACATTGGGGTCGGATGCGGCCTGGCAGATTAGATCAACGATCGGATTAAAGGACTGATAGGGGTGATGGAGCAGTATGTCGCTCTCACTCATGGCCTCAAAGATATCGTGGCCGGGTTGCAGTGCTGCTGGAACACTCGGTGTGAAGGCCGGGAATTTCAGGTCGGGCCGATCAACCAGATCTGGTACAGCCATGAGGCGCCGCAGATTGACGGGGCCATGGACCTGGTAAAGGTCTTCCTCACTGAGCTTGAACTGGTGCAGCAGGAACTGGACACCCTTGCTATTGCAGTTATCGGCAACCTCCAGGCGCACGGCATCACCATAGTTTCGGGAGGGTAACTCACCCTCCAGGGCGCTGAGCAGGTCTTCTGCCTCTTCTTCATCGACAAACAGGTCGCTGTTACGAGTGACTCGGAACTGATAACAGCCCGTCACCTTCATACCCGGGAATAGTTCTTCCACATAGGCATGGATAATGGATGATAGAAAGACAAAATCATAGGGGGCACCACTGACGGCATCAGACAGACGTATGATACGGGGCAGCGAACGCGGCGCCTGTACGATGGCGATCCCATTTTCCCGGCCAAAGGCATCCTTACCTTCCAGGGTGACGATGAAATTCAGGCTCTTGTTGAGGATGCGGGGGAAGGGGTGAGAGGGATCCAGACCCAACGGGCTAAGTACGGGTAGGACCTCTCGAGTGAAATAGGTCTTGATCCAGCGGGCCTGCTCCGGGTTCCAGTGGGTGCGTCTCAGAAAACGAATGCCTTCCTCGGCCAGTTTCGGTATCAGGATCTTGTTGAGCACCCTGTACTGGTCATGCACTAGTTCATGCGCAACTTCCTGAATTTTTTCGAATTGTTCGTGCGGCAAGAGCCCGTCTGCACCAGTGGTACTGATGCCTAGCTGGAGTTGTTGCTTGACCCCTGCGACACGGATTTCAAAGAATTCATCCAGGTTAGAACTGGAAATACAGAGATATTTCAGTCGCTCCAGCAATGGAACGGATTCATCCTGGGCCAGGTCCAGGACGCGACGATTAAACTGTAGCAGGCTGAGTTCACGATTGATGTAAAATTCGGGATTTTTGAGATCGATATCGGTCATGGTCGGTTTAATGTAATGGCTCTGTATGACGAATTTGTTTACGCAGATTTGGATTGAATATTAGCCAACAATGGGGCATTCGGATGATTATTGTCAATTTCATGGCTCGGAAGGGGTATCTAAACTGAAATATGACAGTTTTGTAACAAAGTTGTCATACGCCACGATTAGAATTTGCAGCCATGGAAACCTCAAGCGCAGCTCTTAGCAAATTAATCCCCGGCCCGGACGAACCCATCGCTAAACGCAGGCGTGCCTGGCGCACGTTCAAGGATGTCCTCGCCCATTATAGTATAGGGATCGGCGGTATTAGCGTAATCTTTTCCGTCGTACTGATTTTTTTCTATCTGGCCTATGTGGTATTGCCGCTGTTTAAGTCGGCGCATATCGAACCCCTGGTAGAATACAACCTGTCTGAAGGAATAACAGGCCGCACCCTGTTTCTGGGTGTCGAAGAGCTTGCTGAGGTTGGTTTCCAGGTCACGGATCAGGGTGTCATTCGTTATTTTCAGGCCGAGAATGGTTCAGAGATCGATCGCGTCGATCTGCCCCTGGGTGAGAGTCAAATCACCAGCCTGGCCGTTGGGCGTCTGGATAGTGGCGTCATGGCCCTGGGGCTGTCCGATGGCCGTGGGCTGCTGGTGCAACAGGTTTTCAAGGTTAGCTTTCCAAATGATGTGCGCACCATTACACCCAGCGCCCTCTATCCCCTGGGTGAAGAGCCCATGGTTATTGATGAAGAAGGGCGCCCCCTGGTGAAACTGGCCCTCAGTAATAATGAAGATGGCAGCATACTGCTTGCGGCCATTACTGAGGATGGAGCGGTCGTTTACAACAGCATCATGGTGGAAGAGTCGATGCTGGGTGATAACGAGATCACCAGCACGACCGGCATTCTGCCGGTAATGGCCACGCGGCCTGTGGATGTCTCGGTTAGTGGAGATCAGCGCTGGTTGTTTGTGGCCGATGAGGCTGGCGCCATCGCCATGTTTGATGTCTCTGAACCCGATGAACCGATGCTGGTCGACCAGCAAAACGCCACCGCTGTGGGTCAATCAATTACCCGTCTGCGCATGCTGATGGGCGGAATTTCTTTACTGGTCGGTTACTCTGATGGCATCGTGGCCCAGTGGTTCCCGGCCAGGGATGAGAACGGTCACTACTACCTGGCCAGGGTGCGCGATTTTGATGCGGGTGATGCCGCCATTCAGTTCATCGAACCCGAGCAGCAGCGTAAGGGTTTTGTCACCCTGGATGCGGCTGGGCATCTCGCTGTCCATTCCTCGACGGCCCATCGCACCGTGCTCGAGCGCGACCTGGGCAGGCAGGAGATCATGGAGATCTCTGTTTCACCACGCGCCAACCGCATCCTGATCCTGCCTGAGGACGGCTATCTGCAGGTGCTGGATGTCGAGAATGAGCATCCAGATACCTCGTTTTCGGCCCTGTGGCAGAAGGTCTGGTATGAAAGCTGGGAAAAACCAGAATATGTCTGGCAGTCCTCGGCGGCCAACCAGGATTTCGAGCCCAAATACAGTCTGATGCCTCTGGCCTTTGGTACGCTAAAGGCCGCCTTCTATGCCATGCTGTTCGCAGTACCCCTGGCCATTATGGGGGCCATCTATACCGCTTATTTCATGGCGCCCAAGATGCGTTCCTATGTGAAGCCGACCATCGAGATCATGGAGGCCCTGCCTACCGTTATTCTGGGTTTTCTCGCGGGTCTGTGGCTGGCACCGTTCTTTGAAAGTCATCTGCCAGGCATAGCCATCATGCTCGTTTTATTGCCTGTGGGTGTGCTGGTATTTGCCTATGCATGGCATCGTATGCCGCAGAAGATACGCTGGCTGGTGCCTGACGGCTGGGCTGCCCTGCTGCTGGTGCCGGTCGTGGGTTTCCTGGCCTGGCTGAGTTTTGCCATCAGTTTGCCGGTCGAGGAGTTGTTCTTTGGTGGCAACATGCGTAGCTGGATCACCAACGACCTTGGCATTGATTTTGACCAGAGAAACTCGATCGTCATCGGCTTCGCACTGGGTTTTGCTGTCATCCCGACCATATTCTCGATTACGGAAGATGCCATCTTTGGTGTGCCCAAGCACCTGACCAATGGTTCTCTGGCCCTGGGAGCGACGCCCTGGCAGACCCTGACTCGTGTTGTTCTGCTTAGTGCCAGCCCCGGCATTTTCTCCGCTATCATGATTGGCCTGGGACGTGGCGTGGGTGAAACCATGATCGTACTGATGGCGACTGGTAACACGCCTATAATGGATATGAATATCTTCGAAGGGATGCGGACCCTCGCGGCCAATATCGCCGTGGAAATGCCTGAGTCCGAGGTCGGAAGTACGCACTACCGTATTCTGTTCCTGGCGGCCGTGGTCCTGTTTACCTTTACATTTATTCTCAATACCGCAGCCGAGCTGATCCGCCAGCGCCTGCGCAAGAAATACGCGTCCTTATAAAACTATGATGAACGATATAAAAGACTGGTATAGATCGGGCCTGCCCTTTGTCTGGCTAAACGCCGCAGCGGTTTCCGCAAGTATTATCATGGTGCTGGGGCTACTGATTCTGATTGCGGTGCGTGGCCTGTCCCATTTCTGGCCGCATACCGTCTATGAGATGACCTATCACTGGGGTGGCCAGGATGAGGTGATTATCGGTGAAATCCATGATCAGGAACTGGTGACGGTTCAGCAACTCCGGGATGCGGGTATACAACTGGATACCGAAGACGAGATCGTCACCCGTTATCTGATCAAGATGGGCAACCGTGATGTCTACGGAGTTGATTTTAGAAATGTAGTTAAGCCCCTGATAATGGCACGTGAAGTTCCGGGCGATATCGTTGTACTGGAACGTCATGAATATGGGAATTTCTATGGTTTCCTGAAAAATGTGAAACAAAGTGGTCAGGTTATTGCCAGTGGCGAGGCGAGCTGGGAGGCCCTGCAGCCTCTGCTTGAACGTGTCTATCGTTTGTACGATGAAATCAAGGAGATCGAAAAGTCGGAGATTGGCTCTGTCAATTATCGTATCGAGCGTCTGAGGCTCAAGGAGCGAGGGCTGGAGCTGGATGGCAAGAAGACACCCGAGGCCGTGGTTGAACTGGATGCCGCTCGTGCAGCGCTACAGGGAGAATACCGGGTTCTAGAGCAGCGCCTGGTTGAGCTCTATACCGAAATCAAACGTGACAGCCTGACTGCCGAGGTGCAGAACGGTCAGGTGGTTGAGATTCCACTGGATAAGATCGTCAAGGCCTACAGGCCGAATACCATGGGGCTGTTTGCTAAGATTGGCTTTTATATCGGCAAGCTGTGGGAGTTCGTTTCTGATGAGCCCCGCGAGGCCAATACCGAGGGCGGTATCTTCCCCGCCATCTACGGTACCGTGATCATGGTCCTGGTGATGTCGGTGATGGTCACCCCGCTGGGTATTATCGCCGCGGTCTATTTGCGTGAATATGCCAAGGAAGGGCCACTGGTTCGCATGATCCACATAGCTGTCAATAACCTAGCTGGTGTACCTTCTATTGTCTATGGGGTGTTTGGCCTGGGTTTCTTTGTTTATTTTCTGGGTGGTAACCTGGATCAGCTGTTCTACCCCGAGGCCCTGCCCTCCCCAACCTTTGGTACACCCGGCCTGATGTGGGCGTCTCTGACCCTGGCCCTGCTGACCCTGCCGGTGGTTATCGTATCGACCGAAGAGGGCCTGGCGCGTATCCCCAGTTCGATTCGTGAAGGCAGTCTAGCCCTGGGGGCCACCAAGGCAGAGACCCTCTGGCGTACTATACTGCCTATGGCAAGCCCGGCTATGATGACCGGTCTGATCCTGGCCGTTGCCCGTGCCGCCGGTGAGGTGGCGCCCCTGATGCTGGTGGGTGTGGTGAAACTGGCGCCCTCGTTGCCACTGGATGGAAATTTTCCCTTCCTGCATCTGGACAGAAAGTTCATGCATCTGGGCTTTCATATCTATGATGTGGGCTTCCAGAGCCCGAATGTCGAGGCGGCCAGGCCGCTGGTTTATGCCACGGCCCTGCTGCTGGTATTAGTGATAATTTTGCTCAATATCACGTCGATTACGATCCGTAATCACCTGCGCGAAAAATATCGCGCCCTTGAGCAGTAATACTAAAGAGTCGAGTATATGACGATGAGCGGTGAACAAACCCCAACCCATGCCATGGACATGAGTACTGTCCTGGATCGTGATGTGTCAACCCAGAGCCTCGAGAATGAGGATATCTGCCTGACCATAGACAATGTGGATCTCTATTACGGAGAGAAGCAGGCCCTTTTCGATGTCAACATGGTCATCCCCCGCAAGAAGGTAACGGCGTTTATCGGTCCTTCGGGTTGTGGTAAGTCTACATTGCTACGTAGCATCAATCGTATGAATGACCTGGTCGATGGCTGTCGTGTTGAAGGTAAGATCTGCCTGGATGGCGAGAATATCTATGATCGTGGTATTAATATTTCAGATCTGCGCCGCAAGATTGGTATGGTGTTTCAAAAACCCAATCCCTTTCCCAAATCGATCTATGAAAATGTAGCCTATGGGCTACGCCTTCAGGGAATCAATAATCGCAGTACCCTGGATGACGTGGTGGAGTGGGCTCTTAAGGGAGCGGCCCTGTGGGATGAGGTCAAGGATCGACTGCAGGAGAATGCCTTCGGTCTTTCAGGTGGTCAGCAGCAGCGTCTGGTGATTGCACGTGCCATTGCAATCCAGCCAGAAGTGCTGTTACTGGATGAGCCGGCATCGGCCCTGGACCCCATCTCCACCCTGAAGATCGAAGAGCTGATTTATGAGCTCAAGTCCACTTATACCATAGCCATCGTAACGCATAATATGCAACAGGCTGCTAGAGTCTCGGACTACACCGCCTTTATGTATCTGGGCAAGCTAATTGAGTTTGATGCGACGGACAAACTTTTCACCAATCCGAGTGAAAAACAAACAGAAGACTATATCACTGGTCGTTACGGTTAAAGGGTACAGGTGAATGGACAAGAGTGGACTGACAGAACATATATCCCAGCAGTTTAATGTTGAACTGGAAGATGTACGTAACAAGGTGCTGACCATGGGTGGGCTGGTTGAGCAGAATCTCCGAGATGCCATCAAGGCAGTTGTTGATGGCGACAGTGCCATTTGTGATGCGGTCATACATGCCGAGGAGCAGATCAATAAACTCGAAGTAGCCATTGATGATGAAATTACCCGTGTGTTGGCTCGCAGGCAGCCTGCAGCAGGGGATCTTCGAATGCTGACCACGGTACTCAAGACCATTACTGATCTTGAACGTACGGGGGATGAGGCCGAAAAGATTGCTCGTATGGGTATCAAGATGGCCTCTATCGAAAATGAAAGGATTCGCGTTCCTTTTATCGAGCTAAGGCATCTGGGTAATGATGTTCGTCTCATGATGAGCAAGTCACTGGATGCATTTGCACGCATGGATATACAGACGGCCTGTGAGGTCATCGAAAGTGATCAGGAGATTGATGAAGAATACGAATCGATCACACGCCAGTTGCTGACCCTGATGATGGAGGATCCACGAAATGTTCGGCGTGCCATCGATGCCATGTGGATCGCACGAGCCCTGGAGCGTTGTGGTGACCATGCCAAAAACATCAGTGAGTATGTGGTGTATATGGTTTCAGGTAAGGATGTACGCCACTCTTCGCTGGATGAAATTGCCAAGGCCGAACTTGAGGATAGTGTGAGCAGCTGAATATTGAGTGAATCAGTTTTACTAAGGGTCGGCTTTAGCCGGCCTTTTTTATGACCTTAAGCTCAGGCCGCGGTATGGCCAAACCAGAAACTCATGTCGCGCTCAAGGAATTCTTTGGCGCTCATATAATGTGAACCATCACAGGAAAAGGTCAGACCTACCAGCCCATTGATCACATTCAGTGAGCCTGAACGCAGATAGATATTCTCATCGGCATTTCTTAACTGTTTGAAGCGTTCGAGTATTGTAGGAATATCTTCCGGGGGCACGATGGCCTGATCGGAGTAAGCGTGCCTGGGGTAGATCAGGACTGTGTCGGGATGGGTCAGTTCATCGGGTGAAAGTAACTGATAGCGATAGGGATCATCGAGCAGCCAGATGACGGCCCGAGCACTGGAAAAGTGCAGCAGGATATGAAACACACCGCGCTTGATCATCAGTGAGGCGAGAGTTGTATTCACTTCATCATGATGCTGGTCGAGTACACTGCTTATGCGTTCCTGCATAAATAAGGTGCTGCGGATGGCTCGGTCACCGCGGAACTGTTTCCAGGCGGAATCCTGACGAATGAATCGAGCACTGATCAGGTCCAGTTCATCCAGGAGAAAGTCGGCGGCCAGAAAGCCAAGTAGTCGTTCACCGTCACTTATGGCATGCAGGGCGGTGATGGTCAGTTGTTTAGTGCGTTTGCTCGCATAGACGGGAGACAGGGTAATGCCACGCCAGGGCAGGTTGCCAGAGAAATAAGGCCGGTTCGACAGGTCCTGTTGTCTAACACTGGGATCGACCGTGTCCTGGGTTATGTTTGAGGTGCGCTGTCTGCCATCCGGATCCAGGATGTACAGGAGTTTGCACTTGGGTTGTTCATGGATGGCGCGACTCAGTACCTCGTCTGCCTGATCCGGGTCGGAACCGGCCTTGATCAGGGCGTCAACCATACCCTGCATCCAGGGCTCGAGGGCCTGTTTGATCTCTGCCTTCTGGCTTTCTACCAGTTTGTTGCGTTCTTCCATTAATGCCACTCCTCGAGTACCAGGCAAGTTACCAAAGGATTATGAAGCATTTTTAATGCCTGCAATGTGAACCACTCCGTGGGAACCGTCGCTATAAGCTGGCCAGCAACAGCACAATATCAGGCCATCAGGAATTCGAGCAGTGCCTTTTGTGCGTGCAGGCGGTTCCCGGCTTCCACCCACACCACGCTCTGAGGTCCTTCTAGTACCTCGGTGCTGACCTCTTCGCCTCGATGTGCAGGCAGGCAGTGCATAAACAGGGCATCATTATCTGCCTGTGCCATCATTTGTTGCGTGACCTGGTAGTCCCTGAAGGCCATTTCTCTCTGAGTCTGTTCCTCTTCCTGGCCCATACTGGCCCAGACATCGGTCACGATCAGGTGACTATCGATAGCGGCCTCCATCGGGTCACGAATAATCCTGGCGCGATTACCGGCGCGGGCCAGGATCTCGGGGTCGGGGTCAAAGCCCTCGGGGCAGGCGATATTAAGCTGAAAGTCAAACTGGATGGCGGCATTGATATAGGAATGGCACATGTTATTACCATCACCAATCCAGGAGACAGTGGCGCCTTTAATCGATCCGCGCTGTTCAACAAAGGTCTGAATGTCGGCCAGTAACTGGCAGGGGTGATACTGGTCGGTCAGGGCATTGATGACGGGTACGCTGCAATAGTCTGAAAAGCATTCGATCTTCTTATGCTCAAAGGTGCGGATCATGACACCATCCACCATCTGTGAGAGTACCCTGGCAGTATCTTCGACCGGTTCGCCGCGGCCCAGTTGTGTGTCACGCGGGGAGAGAAACAGGGCGTGACCGCCAAACTGATTCATGCCGGTTTCAAAGGAGACACGGGTACGGGTGGATGACTTTTCAAACACCATGGCCAGGGTCTTATTTTTCAGCGGTTCAAAAATCTTACCATTGCGCCAGTCGGTCTTGAGTTCGATGGCTCGATGGATCAGGGTATTGAGTTCATCGGGGCTGAGGTCGAGCAGGGTGAGAAAGTGGCGAACAGACATGGTGATCCTCTAACTATTCCAGATGCGCCTGGATGAGATCAGTGACTATGCTGACGATCTCATCGGCTTCGGTTTTTTCCAGTACCAGTGGGGGAAGCAGGCGGATGGTGTTGCCGGCGGTAACATTAATGAGCAGTCCGCGCTCCAGGGCCTGGCCAACTATCGCCGGACAGTCGCTTTCCAGTTGTATCCCGATCATCAGTCCCAGGCCTCGAATATCGACCACACCGGTCTGATCCTTCAGTGCCTGTTTGAATCCATCCAGTAGATACTGGCCCATTTCAGTGGCATGAGCGGGGATGGCCTCATTGTTCAGTGTCTCGACGACGGTTCTACCCACACGGCAGGCCAGCAGGTTGCCACCGAAGGTGGAGCCATGGGTTCCGGGGGCCAGTACGTCAGCAGCCAGGCCACTGGCAAGACAGGCGCCCACGGGGAACCCATTGCCCAGGCCCTTGGCCAGGGTCATCACATCGGGCACGATGTCATTATGCTGATGTGCAAATAGTTTGCCGGTACGACCCATGCCGGTCTGGATCTCATCCAGCATCAGCAACCAGCTCTGTTCATCACAAATCTCGCGCAGTTCGTTAAGGTAATCGGCGGCGGGTATATTGACACCACCTTCACCCTGAATGGGCTCGACCAGGATGGCAACGACCTCGCGGTTAGTGTTTGCGATGGTCCTGATGGCCTCAAGGTCATTATAGGGGGTGCGAATGAAACCCGTGACCAGGGGTTCAAAACCGGCCTGAACCTTACGATTACCAGTCGCCGACAGGGTCGCCATGGTACGGCCATGGAAGCTGTTTTCCATGACGATAATCGTGGGATGTTCGATACCCTGATTGTGGCCATAGAGCCTGGCGAGCTTGATGGCGGCCTCATTGGCCTCGGCGCCTGAATTAGAAAAGAAGACCTTGTCCATATTCGCCTCGGCACAGAGGGCGTCGCCTAGCAGCTCCTGCTGTTCTATCTGGTAGATATTCGAGGTATGGACGAGGGTGCCGGCCTGTTCACAGATGGCGTCGGTGATGGCTGGATGGGCATGTCCCAGGTTGCAGACGGCTACGCCGGCAAGGGCATCCAGGTAACGTTTGCCCTCGTCGTCCCATAGCCACACGCCTTCACCGCGGCTAAAGCGTACCGGCAGTCTTGCATAGGTGTTCATCAGATGTCCGCTCATGAGTTCTACCCAATAAAAAAAGGCAGCGCCTGGCTGCCGGGAAACAAAATATTATAGCTGGGTTCTATCAATCTGCAAATTCAGTGTCCATGGGGGATAGAGGCCCATGGACCTGGGGAAAACAGGCCCTCTATGGAGGGCCTTTGATTCAGGCTTTCTTCAGTTAACCCGCATAGTTCTGGGCAACGAAGTCCCAGTTGATCAGGTTGAAGAAGTCAGCGATGTAGGCAGGACGGGCATTACGCTTGTCGATGTAGTAGGCATGCTCCCAGACATCCATGGTCAGGATCGGGGTCTTGCCGTCGCGCATGGGGTTGCCGGCGCCAGTGGTGTTAACGATTTCAACGGAACCATCGGCATTCTTCACCAGCCAGGTCCAGCCAGAACCGAAGTTGGTGGCACCGGAGGTAGAGAATTTTTCCTTGAAGGCCTCGAAGGAACCAAAGGCGGTGTTAATGGCATCGGCCAGGGCACCGGTAGGCTCGCCACCCGCATTGGGTGCCATGCAGTTGAAGTAGAAGGTGTGGTTCCAGACCTGCGCGCCATTGTTGAAGATGCCGCCTTCGGCCTTCATGACTATATCTTCCAGACTGGCGTTTTCGAACTCTGTACCAGGAATCAGGTTGTTCAGGTTAGTGACATAGGTCTGGTGATGCTTGTCGTGATGATATTCCAGGGTTTCTGCAGAGATGTAAGGTGCCAGGGCATCCTTTGCATAGGGCAGATCAGGCAGTTCGTGAGCCATTGAGCTTCTCCTAAAAGGTTGAGTTTGATTACTTGAGTGAATTAGTAGGTATCAGAATGCGCATAAGATAGGCTGCCACAGACCGAAATGCAATAATACCAGATAATTTTCCGGTTATTTATGAATTGAATAAGATGAGCAGGCTCAATCCCATAGAACTGGGGCTTTTCTCCAGCCGTATCGAGGCCATCTGTGAGGAGATGGGGGCCCAACTGCAGCAGGCAGCTTTCTCGCCCAATATACGGGACCGCCTGGATTATTCCTGTGCGGTGTTTGATGTGACCGGGGCCCTTTGCGCGCAGGCGGCCCATATCCCGGTACATCTGGGTAGTATGGCCTTCGC
>JANTGN010000069.1 GCA_024762895.1 Thiotrichales bacterium | reverse complement strand
TTGCGGCGATATTCCACGATATTGGCAAGATCAGGACACTTTCGAGGAATACAGGGACCACGCTGTATATCGATCATGAGATTTACACACTTGAGCTACTATGCCACCCTCTGAGTGTGCTCGAGCAAAAGCATCTCCGAATAGCCGAGGAATTGCGTTATTGCTGGACCTCACGGATCCCTGCTACGAGGCAAAGACTGGTCACAGAAGCAGCACGGGCACTCAAGACTGCTGATCACTCGAGTGCACAGGGTTGGCTTCGCAACTAAGCACACAAGTAGGTAGCACCAATACGTACAGCTTGTGGTACACAAAGCTGTACACCATCGTGTACATGAATATGTACACATTTATGTACACCATCAGGTGTACCTGGGATGCCGCGAAGCGGGGCTGATAGGCGTTCAGCCTGAAGCCCCCTCACTCACCTCAGAGTGAGGGCTGGGGGGAGCCGAATCGCGATCACTCCGGCTCCCAAGCCGGATAGCGATTTGGGGGGCGAAGCCCCGGCTGGCGCCAGAGCGCGGAGCGGCGCTGGCACAGGTCAAGATTCCTGGAATGCGCAAGGCTCACACCATGAACACTTTCATGGTGGGATGCGCATGTTCGCACTTAGTGAAGCGGGCGTTCCCCGCGAGCTTAGTGAGACCCGAATGTTGGCCTGTGCCAGCGGCGTAAGCGCCGCGCCAGCCCTGCTTTTCAGCCAGCTTTCACGTCCAGAGAAAGCAGTGAAACCCAAGCCCGTCCAGGGTTTGAGGGTTCACGGTGGCGTCAGCTATTTCGGAAAACCCTGTCGTGAGGTTCACCACAACCGACGACTGGGGGTACGAATAGGCTCCAAATAGGCACATCAGGTAAAAATATTCCCTACATGGGTCAAGGAGGAATATTTTTATGACCCATACCACTACGCCTGATGGCCGACTGATCGCGGCCCAAAACGATCACCATGCTCTGTACTGGATTCATCGCTTTGGCGGCATGACTACGCGTCAACTGGGACGCCTGGCATGGCCCGATCAGTCCGCTGGGCTGCGCTCTGCACAGCGGACCCTTCGTCGTTTAACGGACACAAAATACGTCGAACGCCGTGCCATCGAGACTGGCGGATACATTTACCTGCTCACGTGGAAAGGGGCACGGCAACTTATCGATCAAGGCGTCAAGCACGTCCATTCCAGGGGGCAAAGCCGCCTACGTCTTGTGAATCTGACGCACAGAATGATCGCTAATGAATACGTTATCGACATGATCCTGGGAGGTCATAATGTCTGGACCGAACATGAAATACAGCGAGGGCTGCCGACCAACTTTCCGGATATACGCACGCCTAAGGGCCAAGGTAAAATCCCAGATGCGCTCATCAAAATCCAGGACTACTACCGCTGGATTGAGGTCGAGCATGCGCCGAAAAAGCGCGTAAGAATCCAGCAGATCTTGTCCCTCGCCGAGCATCACGTGACCTTCAATGCTAAGCATAACGATTATGCAAATCATGGTGAATTCATTTTCCATTCACTGATCTTCGTCGTACCCAATGAAACCTCGTTACGCTCTGTACTGCGCCAGATCAAAGCCCGTAACATGGACCCAAATATCACCGGCTATATCTACCTCGATTATGTCGAGATGTCTTCAGGGTTAGTCTGGAAGGGTTCCTCTGATGGGCCTCTTAGTGCACAGCAGTGGTTTGCCCTCTTCGAACAACACAAACAGAAAATCTAGGCTCGCCTGGTCATCTGGATCAAGCTAGAACAGGTGTCTCGACGTCGGGATAGCTGATCTGCTGGATAGCCCTGTTAAGCGTATTCAATGAATGGCCCAGGCCATAATTGCCCCCCATCGAGTCGTCTTTGTGGCCCATGAGTGCGTTAGCTACCATCACATCAATCTCTGCCTCACGCAAAGCATCACGGAAGGTATGACGGAAGCTGTGAAATGGCTTCTGGTAGCCCGTGATGCCGTGCTTACGGCGATAGCGCCCATACCACTTGGAGAAATTACCCGTTAAATCACCCTTATTGTCAGGCTGCAGGTCGGGGAACAAACGCATAGCGCCGGTGGCTTTCACACGTTCGACATAGGAAAGGAAACCGGATTCGATCAGTTGGCTATGGACCGGGATGCGGCGCCTAGAGTCCGGAGTCTTGAGTTTTTTTGGCGCCAGCCTGGCTAGCTTTGCATCATCGATGATATCTGTGATACCCAGGTACCAGATGCCCTGTTCTTGCTTGATATCAGCGACATGGAGTTGACCCAACTCTTCCAAACGTGCTCCGGTAAACAGGTCAAGCAGAGGTAGCCACACGGAAGCCGCACCAGCCCCGCCCTTGGGTCTCTCACCTTCACTGTAGATCGGGAAGCTGAAGATCCGGTTCAGGTCATCCTGGGTATAGGGCAAACGTTCAATGACATCGTCTTCTAGCCCCGGCACTTCAATTTCCGAAAAAGGATTATTGGTCAATTTGAGGCGCTTTTTAGCCGCAGCGACGATTGCCCGCAAAAATCCGATGTTCTTGTTGATCGTGCGTGGCCGCTGATCACCCAGGTCCAGCTTTTCCTCAACAAACGCGTAGACCAGGTCACTGTCATAGTCGATGACAGGCCGGTTCCCGGCAAACTCGATGAAATCGTCCATTGACGCACGATAAGCCGCCACGGTCTTCGCGTTACGGTTCTTACGCTTGTGCAGCCACAAGGGGAAGCAGTCCTGCAGGGACTTCTTGCCCTGCCCTTTAGACGGGGACTCTGGGCGCTTGTTGCTCCCGGATCTAAAGGGTTTGGGAGCGGAAGGCATCATGACCACCTCACCATGGTCGCGCTGTATGACCGCCAGATGGGTATCGATGACGGTTTCAAGGAACTTCCAGGCCAGTATGCGCAGGTCTTCGCCGCTACCACAGTAATCCACCCCGATCAGGTGCAGGAAGCTTTCCAGGGCTGGCTGGATACGCTCCATACGACCCTTGGCCAGGATTTCCCGCAAGGACTCGATGGTAGCCAGGCGCTCCTGACTGTGTTCTTCAAATTCCTCGTCGCTGAGCCCCTGGGTCCTGGAAGCCGCATCGCCTTCCAGGGCATGGTATTTCCAGGCCGTGCAGATCGAGTTAATGGCGTCATCATTGACCACGTTCAGGACTTTCACCTCTGGGGCGGCAATCCCCTCACGCAGTTGCTCGAATTCCCTATCGAGCTTGGCCGAGGCTTGGCTACACAGCGATTTTGCAGCCCTGTGGTCCTTGGTTTTCAGGGAATAGGTGATCTCTTTCTTGCCAAAATGTTTGACGAGATCTCTGGGTATCGCGGCCCGAAAGTAGTAGACGGAACCACGTTTGGCTAATCGAGTTTGGGAGTACATATCTCTCATCTCATTTATCCCTCTCTGTAACAGGAAAATGTATCAGTTGAGATACGTATAGGACCTGAAACCGCGGAAACGACCGCGGTATCAGGATTTTTATGGAATTTGGCGGAGAGGGAGGGATTCGAACCCTCGGTAGACGATATGCCTACGGTTCCTTAGCAGGGAACTGGTTTCAGCCACTCACCCACCTCTCCAAAACTGATATTTTTAGCGTAAAACGCCTCGCGTAATCACGCGAGGCGTAAGGATACCCGTGAAGGGTGTTCAGGTAAAGACCTAGACGTTACCGACGCTATCCCCCAGGTCCTGCTCGTTCTTGATGCGCTCGTAGATCTCTTCGCGATGAACCGCAACATCCTTTGGCGCATTAATACCAATGCGCACCTGGTTGCCCTTAACACCCAGTACCGTGACTGTGACCTCATCACCGATCATGAGGGTTTCACCTACCCGTCGAGTTAATATCAACATAATCTTACTCCTTGAAAAATCACCTTATTTATCGGGGTATACTCCCCTTCCATTGATCAGCTCGTCGTACACTGACCGCCTTTTCCTTCAGCACTCAGTTCCCGCTTTTTCCTGCAGGTTCCTGATCCAGTTCAAAAGCATCATGCAGCGACCTCACCCCAAGCTCCAGATACTTTTCATCAACGACAACAGAGACCTTGATCTCCGAGGTCGAAATCATTCTAATATTGATACCCTCTTTGGCCAGGGTTTCAAACATCTTGCTGGCAATACCAGCATGTGATCGCATGCCCACACCAACCAGTGAAATCTTGGCTATGTGATTGTCTCCAGACACCTCACGGGCCTCGACACGCCTGGCGGTATCCTGCATCACCTCCAGAGCCCTGGCATAATCATTACGATGCACGGTGAACGTGAAGTCCGTGGTGCCATCGGCACCCACGTTCTGGACGATCATATCGACTTCAATATTAGCATCGGCTATGGGGCCCAGGATGTTGTAGGCCACGCCCGGCTGATCCGGAACTCCGGTGATGGTCAGCTGAGCCTCGTCCCGGCTGAAGGCTATCCCCGAAATCAATGCCTGTTCCATCTTTTCATCCTCAATACTAATCAAAGTTCCCTCGCCCTCACTAAATGAGGATAGTACGCGTAAGGGCACATTGTATTTTCCGGCAAACTCAACCGACCTTATCTGCAATACCTTGGATCCCAGACTGGCCATCTCCAGCATCTCTTCAAAAGTGATGCGATCCAGCTTTCTTGCCTCTGCCACTACTCGAGGATCCGTCGTATAGACCCCATCGACATCGGTATAGATCTGGCACTCATCGGCCTTCAGGGCCGCTGCCAGGGCGACGGCCGTGGTATCGGAACCACCTCGACCCAGCGTAGTGATATCGCCATGTTCATCGACACCCTGGAAACCCGCCACGACCACAACTCGCCCCCTGGCAAGGCTATTGCGGATACGTTGATCATCGATATCGCGAATGCGCGCCTTGTTATGAGCACTATCGGTCAGGATATGTACCTGCGCACCAGTATAGGAACGTGCAGGGCATCCCTTTTGCTCCAACGCCATGGCCAGCAGGGCAATAGTCACCTGCTCCCCGGTCGATAACAGGACATCAAGCTCACGACCAACGGGCTGTTCTCTGATCTGTTTGGCCAGATCAACCAGGCGATTGGTCTCGCCACTCATGGCCGATACGACCACCACCACATCGTGTCCCTGTTGCCGGAATCTGGCAACCTTGTCAGCCACGGCCTGGATACGCTCTACCGTACCAACCGAGGTGCCACCGTATTTTTGAACGATTAGTGCCATGCCTGCCCTGGCCGCAGATTAAAGCGGCGTATTATTAAATAAAAGTGTAATAAATAAACCTGTACTTAAGGACTAGTTTTTAACCCGAATCAACCATCAAATTGACATTTGTCTATTTGTAAATTCGAATTGGGAAAATTGCCCCATAAAGACGACTTCTATGCCAGTTGCTGCCCTACCCAGTCGGGAACCGACCTCAGTGCGGCAGCCAGTCCAGAAGGATCTGAGCCGCCGGCCTGGGCCATATCGGGACGCCCACCACCGCGCCCCCCCACCTGCTGGGCCACCTGATTCACCAGGTCGCCGGCCTTGATACGAGTAGTTTCTTCTTTGGTGACACCCGCGACGAGTACCACCTTGTCATCATTCACCGAGGCCAGCACTACCGCAGCCTGACCCAGTTTGTTCTTGAGCTGGTCCATGGTTTCACGCAGGGTCTTCACGTCTGCGCCCTCGAGTTCGGCAGCCAGCACTTTGATGCCCTGGACATCAACGGCCTGTGCCGTCAGGTCAGATCCCGCCTGAGAAGCCAGCCTGGCCTTGAGTTGTTCAAGACTCTTTTCCAGACCCCGCGACTTTTCGATCAGTTGCTCAACCTTTTCATCCACATCGCTATGACTGGCCTTGACCAGTTTTGCAATATTATCCAGTCGCTCACTTTCCTGTTCGATATATTCCAGTGCACCCGAGCCTGTGACGGCTTCGATCCGACGAACCCCGGAGGCCACGCCACCCTCGTTGATGATCTTGAACAGGCCGATATCCCCGGCACGACTGACATGAACTCCACCACATAATTCGGTGGAGAATCCAATTTTCATCACCCGGACCTCATCCCCATATTTCTCGCCAAACAAGGCCATAGCCCCCGCTTTGAGGGCATCGTCCATGGACATGACAGCGGCATGGGCATCGGTATTTTCGCGAATCTGCTGATTAACAATACGTTCGATTTCTCTCAGTTCTTCGGGGTTCACCGGCTCATTATGGGAAAAATCAAACCGCAGTCGCTGATCGGTCACCAAAGAACCTTTCTGCTGTACATGTTCACCCAGCACCTGGCGTAAGGCGGCATGCATGAGATGCGTCGCCGAGTGATTGAGCTTGATGGCCTGTCTGCGCTCTGTGTCGATACGGGCAACCAGTTCATCACCTACATTGAGGCTGCCCTCAACAACCTTCCCAATGTGCGCAAAGGCCTGCCCCTGCTTCTGGGTATCGGAAACGGTAAATCGAGCTAAATCACTGCTGAGTTCACCGGTATCGCCGATCTGGCCACCGGATTCGGCATAAAAAGGCGTACGATCCAGAATCACTCTTCCCTCCTCGCCCGCCTCCAGGCTGTCCACGGCCCTGCCGTCGCGGAACAGGGCCATAACGCGGCCGCGGTCTTCGTCGTTGTCATAGCCGGTGAACTGGGTGGCGATATCAATATCCAGCGCCTCGGTATATTCGGCACCGAACTGGCTGGCGGCGCGGGCACGTTGGCGCTGCTCCCCCATCTCGCGTTCAAAGCCTTCCATATCCAGTCTCAGGTTACGATCGCGGGCGATATCAGCGGTCAGGTCTACGGGGAAGCCATAGGTATCGTAGAGTTTGAAGACGGTCTCGCCGGGGATCAGGTCACCCTCCATTGCGGCTATATCGTCTTCCAGGATTTTCAGCCCGTTTTCCAGGGTCTCGTTGAAGCGTTCCTCTTCCTTCCTGAGCACACTTTCTACCTGAGACTGAGCCTTCGCCAGTTCCGGGTAGGCCTCGCCCATCTGATCAACCAGGGGTGCCACAATCTTGTAGAAGAAGGGTTCATTCAGGCCCAGCATATGCCCGTGACGTGCCGCTCGGCGAATAATACGGCGCAGTACATAACCACGACCTTCATTGGACGGCATGACACCATCGACAATCAAAAAGCTACAGGAACGAATATGGTCGGCAATGACCTTCAGCGAGGGATTGTTCAGATCTTTTTCATCGGCGAGCCTGGCAGTGAATTTGATCAGTGCCTGGAACAGATCAATATCGTAATTACTGTGCCCACCCTGCATAATCGCGGCCAGGCGTTCCAGGCCCATGCCGGTATCAACGGAAGGCTTGGGCAGTGGGTTAAGATTGCCCTCGGTATCCCGATCATATTGCATGAAAACCAGGTTCCAGATCTCGATATAACGGTCGCCATCTTCCTCAGGGGTACCCGGCGGACCACCCGCTACTTCCGGGCCGTGATCATAAAAGATTTCGGTACAGGGGCCACAGGGACCAGTATCGCCCATGGACCAGAAATTATCCCTGGCACCGATACGGGAAAAACGCTCTTTCGAGACGCCAATGTGTTTCAACCACAGGTCGGCCGCCTCGTCGTCTTCTTCAAACACCGTCACCCAAAGTCGTTCCTCGGGTAGCTTCATCACCTGGGTCAGGAACTCCCAGGCATATTCGATGGCTTCTTTCTTGAAATAATCACCAAAACTGAAATTACCCAGCATCTCAAAGAAGGTGTGATGGCGTGCGGTATGGCCTACGTTTTCCAGATCATTATGCTTGCCGCCAGCCCGCACACATCGCTGGGAACTCGCTGCACGGGTATAGGGGCGTTTCTCCTGGCCCAGGAAGACATCTTTGAACTGGACCATACCGGCATTGGTGAATAACAGAGTGGCATCATTTCCAGGCACCAGCGAGCTTGAGGCCACGACTTCATGCCCCTTGTCCTGAAAGTATTCCAGGAAGGTCTTACGTATATCTGCGCTACTGATCATTTTTTATAACGGTCCCACTCAGTCCCATTCATCTTCATTCAATACCTGGCGTATCACCTGCGGGGAAAAGCCCCTCCCCTGAAGAAAACGCGCCTGCCGGGCGCGCTCCTTGAAATCTTTTGGCGCTTTTCCAAATCGCTTTCGCCACTGCTGGCGGGCATGCTCCAGCCACTCAATCGACCCCCCGTTCAGAAAACGGTGAACCAGTCCATCCTCAATACCACGCTGACGCAATTCGGACTGAATCCTGAGCGGGCCAAATCCCTTGTGCGTTCGGCTGTGTACATAGGCCTCGGTGAATCGCTCATCGCTTTGTAAGCGTTCAGTCACAAGACTGTTGAGCAACGCCTCCAGTTCGGCCCCATCACAGCCGCGGGAAAGTAGCTTTTGTTTGAGTTCGAGCCGGCTATGTTCCCGCCGGGCCAGCAGGCCGATGGCCCGCTCCCGACAGGACTCTGGATCAGGCTTCGGCTGGTTCTGCCTCTGCTTCATCAACGCTCACACGGCCTGGTAGTAACAGGTCACGTAGCTTTCGCTCGACCTCTTCGGCAACCTCTGGGTGTTCTTTGAAGTAATTACGGACATTGTCCTTACCCTGGCCAATCTTCTCACCATTGTAGCTATACCAGGCCCCTGCCTTATCGACCAGGCCATTCTCTACACCCAGATCGATCAGCTCACCTTCATGAGAGATCCCTTCACCATAGAGGATCTCAAACTCGACCTTCTTGAAGGGAGGAGCAACCTTGTTCTTGACGACCTTTACACGAGTTTCGTTACCCAGGACCTCGTCGCCCTTCTTAATGGCACCGATGCGACGAATATCCAGACGCACGGAGGAGTAGAATTTCAGGGCGTTACCACCGGTGGTGGTCTCGGGATTCCCGAACATGACACCGATCTTCATACGGATCTGGTTAATGAAGATCACCAGGGTGTTGGAACGTTTGATATTAGCAGTCAGCTTACGCAGGGCCTGTGACATCAGACGTGCCTGCAGACCAACATGGGAATCTCCCATCTCACCCTCGATCTCTGCCTTGGGAGTCAGTGCCGCCACGGAATCGACCACGACGACATCGACGGCACCGGAACGCACCAGCATATCGGTGATTTCCAGGGCCTGTTCACCGGTATCGGGCTGAGAAACCAGCAATTCGTCGACATTTACGCCCAGTTTCTCGGCATAAGAAGGGTCGAGGGCATGCTCCGCATCGATGAAGGCCGCGGTACCGCCTGCCTTCTGACATTCGGCAACCACGTGCAGGGTCAACGTCGTCTTACCCGAAGACTCCGGACCATAGATCTCAACCACACGCCCTTTTGGCAGTCCACCGATGCCCAGGGCAATGTCCAGCCCCAGCGAGCCGGTGGAAATAGACTCGATATCGACCGCCTGGCTGTCACCCATGCGCATAACCGAACCCTTGCCAAACTGTCTTTCTATCTGTCCCAGCGCCGCTGCCAGGGCCTTTTTACGATTATCATCCACGCCTGCTCCCTCCTGAGGGTAATGTTGTCCGGCCATTCCGTGGTCGGTTTCGGTTAATAAATTCAAGCGCCAAATTATCCCATAGATACGTGAGCGTAAAAAGCACAGATTTTCAATCGTATTAGGTTCAGCCTGACCGAGGAAAGGTAGCGATGCTTTGATACCGAACCCCATCTGGGGTCGACTCCGACAGGACCAGATGAAATCCTTCCACCTCCCAGTGGATCGGTCTGATCTGAGTATCGGGCAGACGCCCCTGAAATCGACGATAAAGTGTGACATGAGGGTGAAATCGTCGAGTTTCCGGAGTAAAGCCACAGGGTATCAGGGCCGCTCCAAGATGATCATAGAGCTTGATCAGGGCATCGGGAGACTCACGACAGCCCAGCCAGAGGATACCCGAACGGCGAAACAGCCCAAGGGTATCCAGGCTGAGGTTGAACGAAGGACAGTCCACTCTGGCTGCCTGGGCACAAACACAGCTTAACTGCTCGGCCTCAACATTACCCAGAAAGGCCAGGGTAATATGATAATTATATTCTGGGACAGGCCTTCCCTTGATTGGACGCAGCCCTTTGAGGGTCTGGGCCATGGTATTTTGCATAGCAGGCTCTGGCCAGAGGGCAAAGAACAGGCGGTACTTCTCTTTTAGATCAGGTTTCACTGTCTTCCAGGCGATCCAGAACCCCCTGCAGGGCACGAGCAACGGCCTGCCGACGGACCGATTCACGATTCCCACTGAACTGGGCCCTTTCGACGTATTCCTCACCCAGCCGGCCACCCCAGGCGATGAAAACCGTACCTACCGGCTTGGTATCGGTTCCTCCGCCCGGCCCGGCAATACCGGTGATGGCCAGGACCTCATCGGCCCGGCTGTGTCGTAGGGCACCCTCGACCATGGCCTGGGCCGTTTCACTACTCACGGCCCCAAAGGCCTCCAGGGTCTCTGCCGGTACACCCAACATCTCTCGCTTGGCATCATTACTGTAGGTCACGAAACCACGATCCAGCACGGCAGAACTACCGACAACCTCGGTCAGCACCTTGCTGACCCAGCCTCCGGTACAGGACTCGGCAACCCCTAGCATATAGGCCCTAGCTGATAACTGGTGTACTACCCTTTCGGCCAGGCGTCCGAGTTCAGCATCGTCAGGAATCACGATAGAGTGAATCAGGAAAGTAGTTGTTCGATTTGGGACGCGACCTGGTACTGATCCCCCTCCAGATCACAGCGGATGACACTAATTCGAGCTCTAAGAGGCGGCCTGCCCATGGTGCCCTGCATGAGGATTTCGAGCTCTGCATCGACATCAAAGGCGGTGGGGGAGATAAACTTAAGGCCACTACCGCTCAGGTCGCGGCACAAGGCGGTCAATTTTTCCCCGGTAGAGGGGATCGTCAGTTCGATGTCACAGTTAACATCCAGGCGTTGAAAGCTACGCTTTTCATCATAGTCCCGCGACATCGGTTATCCTCCCGTTTTAGACAGTATTGATTTAACAAAGTGAAGGGCTTAACGCAAGCTGCAATCATGAATCTGTGACTTGAAGATGAGCCAAGCACCCACATATTGATGAGCAGGATAGTAACCCTCACGCCTTTCAAAAGGATCTACACCGATGTCTGATTCCCCTTACGCCTTTGATGTCACGGCCGATACCTTTCAGCAGTATGTACTTGATAACTCCTACAAGGTCCCCGTCCTCGTCGATTTCTGGGCGGAATGGTGCGCACCCTGTCGTAGCCTGATGCCCTTACTGGCCGGCCTGGCCAGCGAATACAACGGTCAGTTCCTGCTGGCCAAGGTCAATAGCGATGAGCAACAGTCCCTGGCCCAGCAATACGGTGTACGCAGCCTGCCCACGGTCAAGGTTTTTCGTAACGGTGAGGTCGTCGACGAATTCATGGGGGCGCAACCCGAATCAGTGATACGCGCCCTGTTAGAACAGCATGTTGAACGTGAATCAGACAAGCTGCGCAGCCAGGCCATGCAACGATTCGAAGAGGGAGATGTCGATGGTGCCATGGAAGTATTAGACCAGGCCCAGGCCATAGACCCTGACAATCCCCGTATCACGCTGGATATCGCACGCATCAAGCTACAGCACAATGCCTTCGACGATGCCGAGGCCCTGATTCAGTCACTGCCAATGGATATCCGTGAGGAAGAAGATGCCCGCACCCTGCTGGCCCAGATCAGTATCTCCAGGTCTACCCTGGATGCTCCACCCCCGGAAACTTTGCGGGAGCAAATCGCTGACAACCCGGACAACCTGAAGGCACGACTGCAACTGGCAAATCTTAGTATGGTCAGTGGTGATTACGAAACGGGTATGGAACAGTTTTTCGAAATCATGAAACGCGACAGGGCCTATGAAGATGATGCCGGCAGGAAAGGTCTGCTGAACGGCTTTGAGATACTCGGTGGACAGGGCGAACTCGTTTCTCGCTACCGACGCAAGATGGCATCGCTACTGTATTAATCAGGGCTGGCCTATTGTGCCGGTGAAAACCCCTTGCCACCGGATGGGGCAGGCACAATGGGTACGGATGGCAACGGCGTTGCAACGGGTGGATAGGGCCAGTAACGCCCCCTGACCCAGCCCTGGTTATAGCGCTCCATCTCATCGAGTAACTTTTTCTGTCGCTCGAACTGTTCATTTTCCCGCGCTATCCGCTGCTGTTCACGTTTTTCATCGGCGCGCAGCTTCTCTTTTTCCAGGCGCCCCGCTTCCAGTTCTCGAGCCGTTTCCATCATGCTCCTGGTCCGATCAGAGGCGTTCCCCGCATTTCCGTCAGGCGCGGGACTGGGCTTCACCTCTTCAACCTGGACCGCATCCTGGGTGGGTTCAGAGGAATAGGTAACCCGCCCCTTCTCATCAACCGATTTATAGATGGCAGGGGCTGC
>JANTGN010000068.1 GCA_024762895.1 Thiotrichales bacterium | reverse complement strand
GGCTCTCATCAGATGGCGGTGGCCCAGCTGGCACTGACCTACTGTAATGAACTGCTTGAAAACCGTGGCAGCGTAACGCGTGAGAGCTATTTCAGTGGCTTCAACTTCAACGAGATCGCTAACAACGCCTTTAACACCACGGGTCGCCAGGCCATTATCGATCCGCTGCTGGTGGCAGCAATGAACGCCGATATCGGTGGTAGCCGTGACCTGACCAGCCAGCCGGATGAACAGGTTATGAGCGACATGCTGGGCGCCACAGGCCAGCAGGACCTGGATGCCGGTTTGACTGGTGATTCCTATGACAGCCTGATCTCGCACATGCTGAACCAGTGCAACAGGAATGACCCTGACAAGCCTTATATCGGTTCTGCCTGTAACACGAGCACCAGAACGATGGAAATTGTAAAAGCCACCTGCGCAGCCGCTGTCGGTGCTGCAGTCATGCTGGTTCAATAAGAAATAACAGCCTGGAAAAGATTATGAGGACATATCATGGCTAAAAGACGCAAAAACGAAACGATTCATGTTGACGACCCGTTGCGTCATGCGGATCACGCCCGACCAAGGACCCGCAGAGACTTCCTACGTCAGGGTTTCCTGACGGGAACCGGCACTGTCATCGGCGGCGGCGTATTCAGCCTCTTTGCCAACCCCAGGGCCGCCTTTGCAGAAGTCGCACCAGACCTGCAGGCCCTGGCCGATAGCATGGCGGGTAACAGTGGCTATACCTGTACCGTTGGTGGACTGACTGGTGATGTAAAGATCCCTTTTATGTGTTTTGACCTCGCCGGTGGCGCTAATTTTTCCGGCTCCAATGTATTAATGGGCGGGCCGGGCGGACAGATGGATTTCCTGAGCACCGGCGGTTATAGCAAACTGGGCCTTCCCGGCGACATTATCCCGGGTCTTAGCGATACCGGTGTGGCAGCTGGCATGCTGAATGCCAGTGACGGTGACTTTACCAACAGCGAACTGGGCCTGCGCTTTCATTCCGACAGCCCCATGCTGTTTGGCATCCTGGAAAAATTTGCCACGCCCCTGGCCGAAGAGGGTGGCGGCATTGATGGTTGTATCATCGCGGCCCGCTCCGATAACGATACCGGCAACAACCCACATAACCCAATGTATGCCATTGCCAGGGCTGGCGCGGCTGGCGGCGTAGTCGATCTGATCGGCTCACGCAGTTCCGTCTCCGGCGGCAACTCGATGGCACCGGCCATGTATATCAATAATGAGATACGTCCGACCAAGGTAGACCGCCCCAGTGACGTGACCGGTATGGTCGATGTGGGCAACCTGACCGGCATACTTCGAGACCCTGTCGATGTGACCGCGGTCATGGAGTCCATGGCTCGCATCAGTCACAAGAAGATGAGCGTTGGCAATGCAGCAGCTGGTTTTACTGTAACCCCCGATGAGGTCGTCAAAGATCTGGTCCGTTGTGGTTATATTAAGGCCGCCGACATCGCCGAGCGCTTTGCCGGTGTAGAAGTCAGCCCGGATGACCGAGGCGCGACCACCCCTGTTATCGTCTCCGATACCAATGGTATCTTCACCGAGGCCGAGTTCGATGGTGATGGCGAGTTCCGCAAGACCGCCTCTGTCATGAAGATGGTCGTTGACGGCCATGCCGGTGCCGGCTGTGTCACCATGGGTGGTTATGATTACCATACCGGCGATCGCTTCGTCGGTGAAAACCGCGATCTGCGCGCCGGACGCTGTATTGGCGCTGCCCTGGCCTATGCCGCACGTATGGGCAAGCCCCTGATGGTCTACGTCTTCAGTGATGGCTCACTGGCCAGTAACGGCAACCTGGATAACAGTGCCCCTATGGGTAACAACGAGCTGGGCGGTCGCGGCAAGGGACAATGGACGGGTGATAACTCATCCACTGCCAGTTCCTTCTTCCTGGTCTATGATCCCAATAATGGACTTAGTGCATTCAATCCGGCTGATACCAATGATCGCCAGATCGGCTGGTACACCCCTGATGCCTCGGTGGCCACCACCTCGCATCGTGGCGCTAATAATGTGAATCTGCTGGTCAACACCGTCGTGCTGAACTACATGGCCCTGAATGGTGACCAGGCACAGTTTGATGGCCTGTTCCCCAGTAGTGGTCTTGGCGATATCAATCAGTTGATCAAGTTTAACGCGATTGCCTAGCCACTGTACTGCAGTTTGAAGAGACTGACCGGGGCGTATATCAATACGCCCCGTTTCTTGTTCGAATATGCTAACTTTTTCTTTTCGTCAAAATTGCCACCCACATGCCGCTAAGCACTAAACGCCTTTTTAAGGTTGCTACCCTGATATCCCTGTTCCTGTTGAATACGGCACAGGCTGAATGGTATCAGGAGAATCAGGCCATAATGGGTACCCGAATCTCCGTGGAGCTCTGGCATGACGATCCCGCCACGGCAAAGCAGTGCGAGGAAGCGGTCTTTACAGAGATGCATCGTATCGATGCCCTGATGAGTCCCTACAAGGAAGACAGCCTGCTTGCGAAAATTAACCGTGAAGCCTCTAAGCAACCGGTTAAAGTCAGCCCCGAGCTCTATCGCCTGATTGAGCAATCAATTAAGATTTCCGAGCTATCCGGTGGCGCCTTTGATATCACCTTCGCCAGTGTCGGGTATCTTTATGACTATCGCCAGCATATCAGGCCCTCTGATGAGGAGATCAAGAAACACCTGGGTGCCATCGATTATCACCATATCGTACTCAACCCCAACGATCTGAGTGTTGAATTTAACAGCCCCGGAGTACGTATTGACCTGGGCGGCATTGCCAAGGGCTATGCCGTAGACAACGGAATACGCATACTTCAGCAATGTGGTGTTAAAAATGGCCTGGTCAGCGCAGGAGGAGACAGTCGCATCATCGGCGATAAGCGGGGGCGTCCCTGGATGATGGGTATCCAGCATCCCCGTAAGAAACCCGGGGTCGCCGTTGCCCTGCCACTCAGTGATATCGCTATATCCACCTCGGGTGACTATGAGCGTTATTTCGATGACGAGGGTGAGCGCCATCACCATATTATTAGTCCCAGCACCGGGAAATCGGCCTCTGGCGTTATTAGCGCCAGCGTGATTGGCCCCGAGGCCATTATGACCGACGCCCTTTCCACGACGGTATTTATACTGGGAACGGACAAAGGCCTGGCCCTGATAGAAAAACTCCCGGCCTTTGATACGATTATTATTGATGATAAGGGACAGATGCATTATTCATCGGGTTTTCAGGCCCCGAGTGAAGCGGGCAGATGAACCAAAGGACAATCAATAAACGGGCACTCCCTGCCGATATAAGATTGAACTGTGATTCATCTAACAGCTGAACCCGAGGCTTTTTTGTAGAGTGAAAATCGGGGATGATGTACACACAATAAATAACTATTAGATCTCATAAGCAGGGTGCTGGAGATAAATATTCGAGGATCATCGTGAACGTACTGAATAGAATTTTTTGCTTGGTCGCGGTTTTGTTGTTGCTTGGCTCACCGATGGTGGTGTCTGCAGCAGAAGATGGTGGCCCAACAGACAGTCAGCAGAGTCTGGATAATAAGATCCAGGATTTAAAAAAAGAGGTCCTCAAGCTCAATCGTGACCTGTTCCTGCTCGAGGAAGACCTGCTCTTTCCAGCCAATACACAGTTTAGTGTCTTTGTCTCCATCGACTCGGGTAACCTGTTTGCACTCGATTCCGTACAATTACAGATCGATGGCAAGGTCGTCGCCAATCATCTCTATACCGAACGCGAGGTCCAGGCACTACACCGTGGTGGTGTTCAGCGACTCTATATCGGCAACCTGGGCTCAGGCAAGCATGAACTCGTTGCCTTCTTCACCGGCAAGGGCCCAAATCAACGTGACTACAAACGTGGCACGACACTGGAGTTTGAAAAGAGCGCAGACCCTGAGTTCGTCGAGTTAAAGATCATAGACGACAAGGTAAAAGAGCAACCGGACTTTATGGTTAAAGTCTGGGAGTAATACGTTGATTCAATATCCTTTATATGCTGTTTGAAGCTCTTCATGCCTATTAGAATAACAACCCTTACCAGCCTGCTGGTGATGCTATCACTCAGCACCCCTGTTGCGGCTGGCTCAAAATACGAGCATGAGGTCAATGACCTTAGCTATGGCGTAGCCTTGTATCATTTTTATCAGGACAAGTATTTTTCTGCACTCACCGACCTGATGATTGCCAAGGAACGCAAGCCCATCGAAGACCAGGGTGTCTACCCCGATCTCTTGCAGGGCAGCCTGGCGCTTTCCTATGGGCTGCATGATGAGGCGAAAGAAATCTTCGAACCTCTGCTCGATGAAAATACGGCGCCTGAGGTGCGCGACCGAGCGTGGTTCAACCTGGGCAAGTTACGTTATCAACGCGGTTTGCTCACCGCGGCAGAACAGGACCTGGTTCGTATCCAGGACAGTCTGCCCAGCTACCGTGAGGCAGAAAGACTTAATCTCCTGGCCAACATCTACCTCAAGGAAGCTCAATATGATAAGGCCATAGACACCTTAAAGGCCTTTTCTGGAGATTCGACATGGAAGGCCTACGCCCGTTTTAATCTGGGTGTGGCACTGATCCGTCAGAACCGGATGCAGGAAGGCCTGGCTCAACTACGCAAGGTTGGAGACCTTAAACCTCGAACCAAGGAACTGGCTGCCCTGAGAGACAAGGCCAACCTTGCAGCCGCCTACGCCCTGATGAGGATGAACCAGCCTGCTGATGCCATCAAGCTATTCCAGCGCGTTCGTCTGAATGGCCCGCAGTCGAATAAGGCCCTGCTGGGTATCGGCTGGGCGCTGAGCAAGCAGGAACAATATGACCGGGCCCTCACGCCCTGGCTTGAACTCAAGGAACGCAGTCCTCTGGACCCGGCCGTGCAAGAGTCCCTGTTGGCCATCCCCTACACCTTTGAAAAGACCGAACGCCCCAAACTGGCCCTGGCCTATTATGAAGAGGCCACCAGGGCCTACGATGAGAAGCTCAGGGAGCTGGATACCATTACACAGGCGGTTAAAAAAGGCGAACTACTGAAGGCCCTTAAACCCGGCAATATGGGTGATGAGACCGCCGTCTCCCTCTTCCGAGCGAGCCTGCCCGATTCTATATCAGCGCCCTATCTCAAGGACATGATGGCCTCTCATGCTTTCCAGGAGGCCGTTAAGAACTACCAGGACCTGATCTATCTCGACTATGTCCTCGATCGCTGGCAGGAAAGCCTGCCCACCTTTGAGTTGATGCTACAGGAACGACGCTCCCTTTATGTGCAGAAACTGCCCGAGGTCGATAAAAATGCTCAGCTCAAGGCCATAGAAGAATTTCAGAAGCAACGCGATGCCATTGCGAAAGAGGTCCGCCGCATTGAGGAATCTAATGACATCTTCGCCCTGGCCACGAATGAAGAACGAGATATGCTGGAGATATTCGGTGATATTGAAGACCGACTGGGCAATCTTTCAGGAAAACGCAGCCTGAAGATGCAGGAAGAAAAATACGAACTCTATAAGGGTATTCTCTACTGGCAGATCAGCAGTGATATCGTGCCCCGATTATGGACACTGAAGAAAGGACTTAAAGAGCTAGACCTCGCCCTGGAAGATGCGCGTGCCGCAGATGCCTCTCTTAAGACAGCATGGCAAAAAGCACCCGAGACCTTTGAAGGCTTTCAGGTCCGCATCATGGGTCAACAGGCACGCATCAATAAACTCAGAAAGGCCATCTCCGTCCACCGTTACCAGCAGGAACAATACCTGCAGAAGCTCGCCCTGGATGCCATCACCCAGTACCGACGCCGACTCAATAGCTACCAGATACGCTCACGCTTCGCGTTGGCCAGGATCCTGGACACCATGAACAAGGCAGGTACCCCCTGATGATGCTGCAACGCTCCTGGCTGATCCTGCCCCTGGTGATTACGCTTACTGCCTGTGGTGGTAAATACAATACGGCCACTATCGGCAAGCTCAAGTACAAACCACATCAATTTGAAGAACCCCAGCTCTCAGAGGCGGAAGAGCGCGAAATCATGGCGCGTTATCAGCAACTGCTCGTAACCGAGGGCGAAAAAGACAGCGTCTATCATGGCGAGGCCATGCGCCGGCTGGCCGACCTTCAGCTGGATGTCGCCGAAGAAGAGTCCATGGCGGAAGACCCCGTACTAACCGCTCAGGGTCAAAAGGGTATGCAGGATGCAATCGAACTCTATAACACCTATCTGGACACCTACCCGGGCAGTTCCAGTAACGATCTGATCCTGTACCAGCTTGCCAATGCCTACAGCCTGACGGGCCAGACCGATCAGGCCCTGATCACTCTGGACCGACTCGTCAGGGAACACCCGGATACCCGTTATCTGGATGAGGTTCAGTTCCGTCGTGGTGAAATACTTTTTGTTGAAAGGCGATTTCATCAGGCCGAACAGGCCTACGGCACCATCGTCAATCGCTTCCCCGATTCGATCTATTATGAAAAGGCACTGTATAAGTATGGCTGGACCCAGTACAAGCAGAATGACCATGATCGGGCCCTCAACAGCTTCATAAAGCTGCTGGATGATAAGCAGGCACAGGGCATGCTGGCTGAAGACCGACTCTCGCCCGATATACAACGTGCCGATCAGGAACTTCTGGCCGATACCCTGCGCGCCATCAGCCTGTCCTTTGCCAATGAAGAAGGCGCCAAGAGTATCAAGACCTACTTTGCAAAGGCAGGCACTCGTAGTTACGAACCCCTTATTTATCGCCAGCTGGGTGCCCTGTATCTTAAGCAGGACAGGGTCACCGACGCGGCCGAGGTCTACCTGGCCTTCGTCTCGAGCAACCCGGAAAGCCCTTATGCGCCTCAGTTACATACCGATGCCATCGATGCCTATACCAAGGGCGGCTTCCCTGACCTGGTGCTCACGGCCAAGGAAGAATTTGTTAAACGCTATAATGTCGACACGCGCTTCTGGACCTTGCAGACAGAGGAAAGTCAGGCGCAGATACAGCCCCTGCTGACCCGTCATATGAGTGAGCTGGCGACGCATTATCATGCCGTCGCCAAAAAGTCAGGCAAGACAAAAGACTACCAGCGCGCTGCCGGCTGGTATGACACCTACCTGCGCTCGTTCCCGGGTGATAAGAATGCTGCGCAGATCAATTTCCTGCTGGCAGAGACTCTGTTCGAAGCCAAACAATATCCGCGTGCCATCACCGAGTATGAAAAGACCGCTTATGATTACCCGGTTCATAAAAATAGTGCTGAGGCAGGCTACGCCGCCCTCCTCACTTACAAGGCATTGCAGAAGATGCTCAAGGGTAGCGAGCTCAGCTCGTGGCGTCAGAAAGACATCAACAGCGCCCTGCGTTTCACCGAGGCCTTCCCTCAGGACAAGCGTACACCCGCCGTGCTTGCCAAGACCGCCGAAGAGCTCTATGCCCTGCGTGACTACCCTCGCGCCAGCGAAACCGCCAGGCGTCTGCTGGATCGTCAGGACATTACGGATAAAAAGCTGCGCTACACCGCCTGGGTCGTCTATGGTCACTCAGAGTTTGAACTGGGCAACTATGCCACGTCAGAGAGTGCTTACCGTACCGTGCTTCAACAAACGCCCAAAAATGACAAGCAATACCTCGCGCTGTCCGATCGTCTCGCAGCGAGTATTTATAAACAGGGTGAACAGGAAAGAGATAAAGGGGCCTACCTGGCAGCCGCCGATTACTTTATGCGCGTAGGCACGGCTGTTCCTAACTCCACTCTGCGAGCCACGGCACAATATGACGCGGCCACCATGTACATACAGGCCGGCGACTGGCAACAGGCCACCCGCACCCTGGAAGACTTCCGCAAGCGTTTTCCCAAGGAAAAGAAGCTTCAGCAGGGGGTAACCGAGAAGTTGGCAGTAGCCTATACGGAAACCGGGCAGGCCGGTAAGGCGGCTGGAGAGATGCTGGCACTGGCTGCAGTATCTACCGACCCCACCTACCGTCGTACCATGATGCTTCAGGCTGCCCAGACCTACGACAAGGCGGGACAGAAGAGCAAGGCCGTATCTACCTATAAGGACTACCTGAAAAAGTATCCAAAACCGGCCGGACAGGCGGTCGAGGCACAGCATTACCTGGCCGAATACTACCGCACTACCAATCAGCCGAGACAATGGGCGGAATGGCTCAATGCCATCATCCTCACCGATAGTCGCGCGGGCAGCCAGCGCTCGGACCGCACTCGCTACCTGGCAGCAGAAGCCACCCTGGAACTGGCAAAGCCCTATAACACCGCTTATCAGAATGCACGACTGACCATTCCTCTTAAGAAGAGCCTAAAGAAGAAAAAGAAACTGATGCAGGACACCATCAAGCTGTATGAGCGTGCCATGAAATACCAGGTGGCCGAGGTCACCACTGAGGCCACTTACAAGCTGGCAGAAATCTATAACGACTTCTCCCGCTCCCTGATGAAGTCTCAACGCCCCAAGGGCCTCAATGCCGAGGAACTGGAGCAGTACGACATCCTGCTGGAGGAACAGGCCTTCCCATTTGAGGAAAAATCAATCGATATACACATCATAAATATCGACCGTGCCAAGCAGGGGCTCTATGACGAGTGGGTGAAGAAGAGTATCGAGGTACTGGCCAAATTCCAGCCCATCCGCTATGCAAAACAGGAAAAGACCATAACTTATGTCGAAGCCGTTCAATAAACTTGCCGTTCTCCTGATTGCCAGCTCACTGCTCACGGCCTGTGGGACGACTCCGACCACGGTCAGGCAGGACGAATCGGCGCCTGAGAAAAAGGCCGAAAAGTCAGAACAGACACCGAGCAAAAGAGCTACCAGGAAAAATGTCCCCCTGCCAAAATCTGCCAAGGCCGCCTATGACCGTGCCATCTGGTCTGCCAAGGCCGGTCGCGATGATGAGGCCATCGATCTCTTTAAGCAGATGACACAGCAATTCCCGGATACAGCTATCGGCTACACCAACCTCGGTCTCTTATATCTCAATAAGGGCGAAGCCGAGTTGGCGCAAAAGGCCCTGGAACAGTCACTGGCGCTGGATCCCTCCGATGCCATCGCCTACAACCACCTGGGCGTCTCCCTTAGAGAACAGGGTAAATTCAACGAATCCCAAACTGCCTATCTGAAGGCCCTCAAACTCGATGGGGCCTACTCGGACGCCCACCTTAACCTCGGCATTCTCTATGATCTCTATTTGCAGCAACTGCCTAAGGCGCTGCAACAATATCAACGTTACCAGGAACTCACAGGCAACCAGGACCAGACCGTGGCCAAATGGATTGTGGATCTGGAGCGACGAGCAGGAGCCAAAAAATGAACAGCCTGAGTAAGCAACTCATCTTCGCATTCATCCTGTTGATGATCTGTACACTGGTACAGGCTGAAGATCGCATCGAACTGGAAGGCACCTCCATTTTTGGTAATCAGGAACTACCCAAGGTGCTGTATATCGTTCCCTGGAAAGATTCCGAACTGCCACAACTGAACGAGCCCCCTCTGGAGTCACTGATTGATGAGGCCCTTGCACCGATTGATCGCAGCGAATTTCGTCGTCAGGTCATCTATTATGATGCACTTTCGATACAGGCCGATGAGGCAAAATGAGACACGGTCGGCAATTCCGTCGCAAGCCCTGTGATCACTCTTTAGAAGTATGCTATTAGTGGCACCCATAATAATGATACCGGGTATTGGGGAATGTCTTTATAAACTGTCCTTAAGGACAGATGAATCCTGATTAAGCACGACTCACAATACCTGTTATCCAAATTCGCCGAACAATCCATATTGATTTGAAATGCCACCGGCATTCAATAACGAAAGGAGAGCAACATGTATACGGTTCTTGTCGATTTCTTTCAGAAAGGGGGCGCCTTCATGTACCCCATTCTGCTGGTATTCGCCATTGGTGTGGCAATCGCCATAGAACGCTATATGTATCTCACATACGCGCGTCGAAATAATCGCAAGGCCCTCGCCAAGCTGATGCCCGTTCTTGAAAGCGGCGATTTCCAGCAGGCCTACAGCCTGACCAGCCAGTACAAGTCTACGGTCAGTCAGATGCTGTCTCAGGGCCTGGCCCGTCTTCGTACCGCCAGCAATCGCGACGATATTGAGATGGCCATGGAAGAAACCATGATGGAGACCATCCCGCGCCTGGAAAAGCGCACCCATTACCTGGCCATGTTCGCCAACATCGCCACCCTGCTCGGACTCCTGGGTACCATCATCGGCCTGATCAAGGCCTTTACCGCAGTAGCACAGGTCGATCCCTCCATGAAGGCAGAGATCCTCTCCAGCTCTATCTCCGTTGCCATGAACACCACGGCCTTTGGACTGATTGTCGCTATCCCGCTGATCTTCATCTACACCGTCATGCAGACCAAGACCACTGAAGTGGTCGATAGCCTGGAAATGGCCACGGTGAAGTTCGCCAACCTCCTGGTTCGCCGCAAGAAGACGGATAGCTAACATGGCCTTACGACGCCGAAACCGCGGAGAGAAACACCCCGCGGTAGAGCTGAATATTACCGCCTTCATGAACCTGATGGTGGTGCTGGTACCGTTCCTGCTCATGACTGCGGTTTTCAGTCATCTGACCATACTCGAGCTCAACCTGCCGGCGGCGGATTCCGGCAATGCCGACAAGCCGAAAGAACCGCCTTACGAACTCAGAATAACCATTCGTAAGAATGCCCTGAACCTGTCGGACAATCGAGTCGGTCTGATCAAGAGCATCCCAAAAACGGACAAAGGCCAGAACTACGCCCAGCTGACAGAGACCCTGAAACAGATCAAGGCACGCCTACAGCAGAATGAACTGCTCAAAGACAAGTCGAATGCCACCATACTGCTTGAACCCGACACCCCTTACGACAGTCTGGTACAGGTTATGGATGCATCACGTATGTACCAGGTCTGGCAGGATGGGGAACTGATTAATGCCGAGCTTTTCCCCGATCTCTCTATTGGCGATGCACCCAAGCTATAGATTGCAGGACATTCATACACTATGAAAGAGTCACGCCGTACACTACGCATGCAAAGGCACCATAACCGCCGCAAGGACGGGAATGCGTCGCTGAACATGGTGTCGTTGATGGATATCTTCACTATCCTGGTTTTCTTCCTACTGGTGAGCGCCTCAGAGTCCGAGGTATTGCCCACACCCAAGCAGATCAACCTGCCTGAATCTGTCGCGGAGAAGACACCCAAGGAAAACCTGATCATCATGGTGAGCCAGACTGATATCCTGGTTCAGGGCAACAAGGTTGCCAATATCAAAAGCATCCTCAACAGCAATGAACCTGTTATTCAGCCACTCTTAACCTCATTGAAACTCCATGAGGCCGGCGCCATAAAAGGTAGCAGCAAGGTAGACCCCAAGGCCGGCATCACCATCATGGCCGACAAGGAAATACCCTATAAGCTACTGAAAAAGATCATGCTGACCAGTGCCAGTGCCGACTTTACCAATATCTCACTTGCTGTCTCCCAGAAGCCTGCTGAACAGGAAGTTCCGCAATGAGACAAGAAGCCTGGAACGAACCCTTCCTGCCCTGGGTGGAGAGTGCTAACGACCGGCGCTTTAAAAAGATCCTGCTGGCCTCAATTATGGTCGCCACCATATTAGGCGTTATCGTACCCTTCCTGCCGGTACCCGAACCGGAGCGCAAGGAACTCAAGGACGTTGCACCCCGTCTGGCCAAGCTGATTCTGGAGAAAAAAAAGGTGGTGCCCCCACCTCCTCCAAAACCAAAACCCAAGGAAGAAAAGAAAAAAGAAACCAAGAAAAAACCAGATCAGAAAAAACCTGAGCCGAAAAAGGCCAAGAAGAAAGAGCCGCCCAAGCCTCAAAACGCACGCAAGAAAGCTGAAAGCACGGGCCTGGTCGCCTTGAGTGATGATCTGGCCGACCTGCGTGAAAGTTTTGACATGTCTTCACTGGATAACAAACCCCAGCAGAAGACGGGCAAGCAATCCACACTGACTTCAACCAGCTCAGTTCTGACCGCAAAGGCCACTGCCGGAAGTGGCGGCATCAGCACGGGCTCGCTCAGCCGTAGTACCGGTGGCAGTGAATTGGCCACACGTAAGACAACCACGGTCAAGAGCAAAATCGGTGGCACCGAGAAAAAAGTCACCAGGAGTAGTGACGGGCGCTCCGTGGTACGCAGTCAGGACGAAATCGAGCGTGTCTTCCAGCAGAACAAGAGCGCTATCTTTAGTCTCTACAACCGCGCATTACGAAAAGACCCCACCCTGCAGGGCAAGGTCGTGCTTGAACTGACGATCGCTCCGAATGGCAAGGTCACCA
>JANTGN010000067.1 GCA_024762895.1 Thiotrichales bacterium | reverse complement strand
AAAAAAGGGTATATGGCAGGCACTCGATCGCGAACATGCCCTGCTGGGTTCAGGCGATCTTGCCATCCTGGCTGGCGGACATCTCTCATCCAAACTAGAGCAGGCCGCCTGGTTGCCTTTTCATAGCGTTCGTGGACAAATCACCCAACTGGCGCTTAATCGCCCTCACTCACTTCGATGCGTCGTCTGTCATCAGGGCTACGTCCTTCCATTGGATAACCAGGAACTGATCATAGGGGCAACCTATAACCGCGAACGGGAGGATTATGAACCCTCGAATACGGAGCATCGGCAGAATATCCAGTTACTACAGGATTACCTGCCTGACTTTTCACAGGCGCTTGGACTGAAACTCAAACACCGGGGCCGAGTTGGATTTCGCAGCGTGGTACCTGGCCGCCTACCTCTGGCTGGTCTGCTCATGCCGCCTCAGAAACGCCGCTACAACAAAACTCTCACCGCCTATCAGGATCTGGCCATTAGCGCTGCTCACGCCTCAAGAGGCATACTGTCATCGGGTATTGCGGGCGAAATCATCGCCGCCCAGTTACTGGGTGAGCCTTCTCCTTATGACGCTTATATGAAACTTTTGAGTCCGGCAAGATTCCTTGAATATGTTTAACGGCAAATTCTCATTTGCTATTGAACGAGACCGTAAATGCCCAGATAATCGCACTGGCAGAAAAAATTAATACTAATAGCGGAGTCGGTTTTAAAATGTCGGATATAAAAAACAAGAAAATAGGGATAATCGGACTAGGCTATGTAGGACTACCGCTAGCGGTGGAATTTGGCAAGCAATACGAGACTGTTGGCTTCGACATCAATGCGGAGCGAATTCAGGAGCTTTGTTCAGGCAAGGACAGTACGCTAGAAGTAACCCATGAAGAATTAAAACAAGCCACAAAAATACACTATACCAACGACCTGGAAGAGACCCGCTCCTGTTCCATCTATATCGTTACCGTACCTACTCCTGTCGATAAGGCAAAAATTCCCGACCTCACTCCGCTAATCAAGGCCAGCGAGGCCGTCGGCACCGTGCTATCAGCAGGTGATATCGTAATCTATGAATCCACCGTCTATCCCGGGGCGACAGAAGAGGTCTGTATTCCCATCCTGGAGCAACAATCGGGGCTTACTTTTAATAAAGACTTTTTCGCCGGCTATAGCCCGGAACGTATTAACCCGGGCGACAAGGAACATCGAGTCACCAATATCCTCAAGGTCACCTCAGGCTCAACACCCGAAACGGCTGAAACAGTCGATGCCCTCTATAAAAGCATCATCACCGCCGGCACCCATCTTGCCAGCAGTATCAGGGTCGCAGAGGCCGCCAAGGTCATCGAGAATACCCAACGTGATGTCAATATCGCCCTGATCAACGAACTTTCACTGATATTCGACCTGCTCGGAATTGACACCCTTGAGGTACTGGAGGCCGCAGGTACCAAATGGAACTTCCTGCCCTTCCGACCCGGCCTGGTTGGAGGACATTGTATTGGCGTAGACCCCTATTATCTGACCTACAAGGCGCAGGAGGTGGGTTACCATCCTCAGGTCATTCTCTCAGGACGACACATCAATGACGGTATGGGCGCCTACGTCGCCAGTCAGGTCATCAAGATGATGACACAACATCGTATCCATGTTGTCGATGCTAATATCCTGGTGATGGGCCTCACGTTCAAGGAAAACTGTCCCGATCTGAGAAACACACGAGTCGTTGACATCATCAATGAGTTTGCCAGTTATCATGCGAATATCGATGTCTATGACCCCTGGGTGGATACCGCGGAGGCAGAAATCGAATATGGCATTGCCCCGATCAGTGAACCCGAACTGGGACATTACGATGCAATCGTACTGGCAGTAGGGCATGATCAATTCCTGTCCCTGGGGGTTGAGGGCATACGAAAGCTAGGGGCCGAAAATCATATCCTCTATGATGTTAAAAGCCTGTTGCCCAAGGAATCCGTCGACGGTCGACTGTAATTTAGTCTTACTAAGGTATAGCGTATGAAGATCATGGTCACCGGCGCAGCCGGTTTTATTGGTTCTAATCTGTCTCTGAGATTGCTGGAACGTGGCGACGAAGTCATCGGCATCGATAATCTGAATGACTATTATGATGTTGAACTTAAAAAGGCACGCCTCGAACGAACCAGGGCCCATGATGGATTTACCGATCTGCGTGTTTCGCTGGAAGACAAAGAGGCCATGGATCGGGCCTTCAAGGAACACCAGCCACAACGTGTGGTCAATCTGGCCGCCCAGGCTGGCGTGCGTTATTCATTGATTAATCCGCATTCCTATATCCAGACCAACATCGTTGGCTTTCTCAATATCCTTGAGGGTTGCCGGCATAACGAGGTCGAGCACCTGGTCTATGCCTCAAGCAGTTCCGTCTATGGCGCCAACACCGAGCTTCCATTTAGTGTGCATGACAACGTCGATCATCCCGTAAGCCTTTATGCCGCCTCCAAGAAAAGCAACGAGCTGATGGCCCATACCTATAGCCACCTGTTCAACCTGCCCACTACAGGGCTGCGCTTCTTTACCGTTTACGGCCCCTGGGGCAGACCCGATATGGCGCTGTTTATGTTTACGCGCAACATACTGGCGGGAAAACCCATTGACGTCTTCAATTACGGTAAACACAAGCGCGACTTCACCTACATCGATGATATTGTCGAGGGCGTCATCAGAACCCTGGATCATGTGGCCGAGCCCAATGCAGACTGGGATGGCAACCAACCCGATCCAGCTACCAGCAAGGCACCATGGAGGGTCTACAACATCGGTAACCATCAACAGGTAGAACTCATGCACTATATCAAGGTGCTGGAAGACTGCCTTGGCAAAAAGGCCGAGATGAATCTACTTCCACTTCAACCAGGTGATGTTCCAGAGACCTTCGCAGATGTAGATGCCCTGGTCGAGGATGTAGGCTATCAGCCCAGCACCCCCGTAGAAGAAGGTATCGCGCGTTTTGTAGAGTGGTATCGCGGCTACTACAAGGAGTAGTAGCCGACTCATATCAAAGCTTATGAATTGACGTAGTGAAAGGCGCTGACATAGGTATTAACAAACAGCAGTTCCATTTCTTCTTCGTTTTTTTCACCGACATAAACGGGTAAACGATAGAGTCGCTCGCCATGTTTATCCTGCATGGTGAACTCAACTTCCATATAGGTATTTTTGGCTATAGGAATTGGATCCGTCCTGATACGCAACCCACTAGGACCTATATCAATTGCACGTGTGGTAGCACAGGGAAAGCCGTGACAAAAAACTGTGACGTCTAATTCAACCGGACTTCTGTTGGAAGTCTCGTACTTATCCAGCTCATCCACTTTGAGCACTTTAGCGTCCATTAATGTGTCATGTCCAAACATACCCTTAAATCCCCTTTATCGAGTAAATGATCTTAAATGATTTCCATTTGACCATTTCTTTTTATTGATCCGACAGAGCTATTATAACTCCAGGTAGTTAACCGATGCCATTCGACTGAAGTCCAATTTATGAAATCTTCATTTAATATGCTAAAGATTCAGATATTTCGCTTTGAATGGCATCAGGATTATATAGAATAGACCATATGCGCCAAATTGCCATACCAGAAAACATTCATCGACGATTACCCCTGATCACCGGGATTCTGATCCTCCTGTTACTGTCCATGAATATTGCCACCTCGGGTAAAAGCCTTTACAACCTGCTTCTGGATGAAGAAAAACCCTCTGTGACCCCTCTTGCACCCACCAGCCAGGTCTCTTCAACCAGCAAAGTCAATTACAGCAGCGTCATCGCCAGGAAACAGCTGTTCGGCACCAGCACTCCGAGCAAGACCAGGGTTGTAGATGCGCCTACCACCAAGCTCAACCTCAAGCTCCGTGGCGTCTATGCTACCGGTGATGAGTCCGGTGCAGTCATCATTGCCGATGGCTCGGGCAAGGAGGATGTCTACCAGGTGGAGGATAAATTACCGGGTGGTGCCAAACTGGTCAGTATTCACCCGGATCATGTCATTATTGAGAGAAACCTGCAGCTGGAGAAGCTGGTACTGCCTAAGGGGCCTTCAGCCTTCAGTCTCAAGGAAACCCCCAAACCCTCCACCTCACGGGGTAGCCCGCAGGGCGCCAGGCTAAGCAACTTAAGGCAAGAACTGATTAAAAACCCCTCTAGTATTGGAAAACTGGTCTCCTTGTCGCCCTCAGTCGACAGCAGTGGTCAGCTTCAGGGCTACAAGATCTATCCCCGTGGTAAGCAACCCCTGTTTGATGAACTGGGCTTCAAGGCGGGAGACCTGGTCACCGAAATCAATGGCACACCCCTGAATGATTCAAGGAAAAGCCTGAAGGCCATACAGGAACTGATGAAGGCCAAGGATCTCAATATCACAATCCAACGTAATGGTCAGACCCATTCAATCCAGCAATCCCTGCAATAAGCTCCACTCAAGTAATATCTAAATTTCAGTAAGATACGCTACAAACCTTCATCAAAGTATTAGCTATACTCCACTGACGATGTTAAGATCAGACCATACCACCTAATAACCAGATCCATGAAAGGACTGACGATCAAAAACATCAAGGTAATCATTGCCTTATGCTGCCTTCTTGTTATGGCTCCTGCCCTTATGGCCGAAGCCACGGCGACCTTGAATCTCAAGGATGCTGATATACGTACCCTGATAAAAACCGTCTCAGAGATCACGGGACGCAATTTTGTCATTGATCCAAGAGTCAAGGCCAAGGTCACCATCGTCTCTTCCAGGCCCATGGAAAAGGAAGAGCTCTACCAGGTCTTTCTCTCTATCCTCCAGGTGCATGGCTTTGCAGCCGTGCCCACGGGCAATGTGATCAAAATCGTTCCCGATGTCGCCGCCAAACAGGGGCCGGTTCCGACTGCATCGCCAGGTACACCGGGTGAAGGCGATGAACTGGTCACCCGCGTGGTCACCGTGCGACATGTCCCCGCCTCTCAGCTAGTACCCATATTAAGACCACTGGTCCCTCAGCAGGGGCTACTCGCGGCCTACGCCCCTTCCAATACGCTGATCATCACCGACCGAGCCTCCAACATTAATCGCCTGATGAGTATCATTCAGCGGGTCGACCGGGCAGATTCCGACGAGATTGAAATCATCACCTTGCGCCATGCATCGGCAGCCGAAGTGGTACGTATCATCAATTCGCTGGAAAAGAAGGGCGCCACGGCCAAGGCCCCCGCCACCTCCAGTTACAGCCTGTCTGCCGATGACCGCACCAACAGCATCCTGATCGCAGGAGACCGGTCTTCCCGGCTCAAGATCAGGGGCCTGATCGCCCATCTCGATACCCCACTGGAAATCGGTGGCAGGACCCAGGTAGTTTTCCTGAAGAACGCCAAGGCCACAGATCTGGAAGTCATCCTCACCGGAGTGGCTGAAGAGGAGCAAAAGGCCAAGGGTGGAAAGTCCGGTGCCGCAGGCGGTGTCACTACTCAGGAGCAGGTATCCATACAGGCCGATGAGGCCAGCAATGCCCTGGTCATCACCGCCTCCCCGGCAATCCAACGTAGCCTTAGGTCCGTGATCCGTCAGCTGGACATCCGCCGTGAACAAATCCTGGTAGAGGCCATCATTGCTGAGGTAGGTCTGCAACTATCCGCAGAACTCGGTGTTCAGTTCATCGCCGCGGGTGCCGATAGCTCGGGGAATGCAGAGCTACCTGGCGCACTGACGAATTTTGGAGGAGCCGGCAACTCCATACCCTCACTGATTGCCAGCCCCGAGTCGGTCGGTGCGGGCTTATCCCTGGCCGTAGGCAACCTGTCCGGCAGCATGCAGTTCGGCGTCCTGCTACGCGCCCTGCAGGGTGATGCCGCGGCAAACATACTCTCCACTCCCACCCTGGTCACCATGGACAACGAAGAGGCCGAGATTGTCGTTGGCCAGAACCTGCCGTTCGTGACCGGACAGTATACAAGCACAGGATCTGGTGAAGGTGTGACCAACCCCTTCCAGACCATCGAGCGAAACGATGTCGGCATCAAACTCAAGATCAAGCCCCAGATCAACGAAGGCAACTCCATCAAGATGGTCATTGAGCAGGAGGCCTCTACCGTAGCCTCATCGTCAGTCGAGGCACAGGCAACGATCCTCAATACTCGTCGAATCAATACGACCGTACTGGCCGAAAACAGCCAGATCATCGTTCTGGGTGGGTTGATCGAAGATACCTACACCGACCAGGTACAGAAAGTCCCGTTCCTGGGCGACCTCCCCCTGCTGGGTGGGTTATTCCGCTACACCAGCACCTCACAGGTTAAGCAAAATCTAATGGTCTTCATTCATCCCGTCATACTGGAAGACAGGGTGACCGCCGATGCCTATACCTCGAGAAAATACAGTTACGTTAAGGCCAGCCAGATGGAAGGGAATTTCCTGAATCGTGGCCTGGTTGACATCCAGGCCAAAAAGCTGCCCGACCTGGATGATCTGATCACCGTCATTCCTGGAAAACAGAAACCAAAAGCTGAAACTGAGGCGACAGACTCAAGCAGAAAAGAAGAAACCACAGGCATCAGCGCCGAGGACGATCTACCCTAGCAGGGACCCCGGTAAGAGCCCATGCAGGAAACAACCATACACATACCTTCTTATAGCTTTGCAAAACGTCATGGCGTCGTTTTGGGTGAATATAAGGATGGGCAGGTCAGTGTCTATCATCACCTGGCGGTCCCCGCCTCGGTACTGATCGAGCTGCGTCGATTCAGCCGGCATCCACTGAGCCTCAAACAGGTCCCGGAAGAAGAATTTAACGCCCTGCTATCCAGGTCCTATGACAGCCAGTCCGAAGGCGCCCAGGCGATGATGAATGACCTGGGTGAGAATATCGACCTTGAACACGCGGCAGAGGCCCTGGCAGAACCCGAAGATCTGCTGGAAGCGGAAGACGACGCCCCCATTATCCGTCTGATCAATGCCCTGCTCACCCAGGCCATCAAGGAAAACGCCTCGGATATCCACATCGAGCCCTTTGAAAATAGACTGGTGATCCGCTTTCGTGTCGATGGCGTTTTAAGGGAGGTGCTTCAGCCCCCCAGAAAACTGTCCTCACTGATCGTATCGCGCATCAAGGTCATGGCAAAACTGGATATCGCCGAAAAACGGCTGCCACAGGATGGCCGTATCTCACTGAAGATCGCGGGCCGTGCCGTCGATGTGCGCGTGTCTTCACTCCCCTCCGGTCATGGGGAACGTATTGTGCTGCGTCTGCTGGACAAACAGACCGGTCGTCTGGAACTCAAGCATCTGGGTATGTCGCCCAATGATTATGAGACCCTCAACCGGATTATCAGAAAGCCGCACGGCATCATCCTGGTCACGGGACCTACGGGTTCGGGTAAGACGACCACCCTCTATGCGGCCCTGGAAGGCCTGAATGACAACAGCCGTAACATACTCACGGTAGAAGATCCCATCGAGTACTTTATCGACGGTATCGGTCAGACCCAGGTCAATACCAAGGTCGATATGAGTTTTGCGCGTGGCCTGCGCGCCATATTGCGTCAGGACCCGGATGTCGTCATGATCGGGGAAATTCGAGACCTCGAGACGGCTCAAATCGCCATTCAGTCCAGTCTGACCGGACATCTGGTATTTTCAACCCTGCATACCAACACCGCAGTTGGCGCCATTACCCGTCTACGTGATATGGGGGTCGAGCCTTATCTGATATCCTCCACCCTGCTTGCCGTACTCGCTCAACGCCTGGTACGGGTCCTCTGCCCTGATTGTCGTGAGCCCTATACCGCCTCCAAGGCGGAATGCGAGGAACTGGGGCTCTCCATTGACACCCCGCCGACCCTCTATCGACCAGTTGGCTGCCCCAATTGTAATCACCTCGGCTATGTGGGTCGCGTCGGTATTTATGAGCTGGTAGAACTCGATGACCATCTACGCACTGGAATCCATGACGAACTGAGCGAACAGGAGCTGGAACACATGGCCCGCGCCCATAGTAAAAGTATTCGTCAGGATGGTCTTGAAAAGGCCCTGCAGGGCGTGACCTCGATAGAAGAAGTCTTCCGTGTCTCCAAAGAAGACTAAATGAAAGCGAGACTAGCCGATGCCTGCCTTTGAATACCTGGCCCTGAACCCCAATGGAAAGAAAGAAAACGGTGTTCTGGAAGGAGATACCGAGCGCCAGATTCGACAGCAATTAAGAGACCGCGGTCTGGCCCCGCTCGAAGTCAATCCCGTCATCAAAAAATCGGAAAAAGAGGGCCGTATCCACTTTGGCTCCCATCGCCGGATGAGTGCTGGCGACCTGGCCCTGCTCACAAGACAGATCGCCACCCTGATTCGCTCGGGTTCACCCCTGGCGGATGTCCTGGCCACCGCCTCGCAACAAACAGAAAAATCGCGTACGAAGAGTATTATTCTCGCGGTACGTTCCCGGGTCATCGAAGGCCATAGTCTGGCGGACAGCCTGGCAGAATTTCCCCATATATTCCCCCCCCTGTACCGTGCAACCGTATCGGCCGGGGAACAATCCGGACATCTGGACGCCGTTCTGGAACGACTGGCCGACTACACCGAAGCCCGTCAGGCACTTTCGCAACAGGTCACGATGGCGCTTTTTTACCCGGCCATACTCATTTTTATGGCCATACTCGTCCTGGCAGTACTCATGGGATATGTCGTACCCCAGGTCGTCCAGGTATTTGAAAATACCGGGCAACAGCTCCCTATCCTGACCCGTATCCTGATCGCGCTCAGTGACTGGGTCCGCTCATACGGGATCATTGCCCTCATCGCCTTCTTCATCGCTCTTGCCACCTTTACCCGGGCCCTGAAAAAAGAACGTTTTCGACAACGATTTGACCGTCAGGTATTAAGACTTCCTCTGATCGGCAAACTGGCACGGGGACTAAACACGGCACGGTTTTCACGTACCCTGAGCATTCTTGCCGGTAGCGGCGTACCCATCCTGCAGGCCATGGATATCGCCTCGCAGGTCATACCCAACATCCCCATGCGCAAGGCCGTTGTAGAGGCCACCGAGCGGGTTCGTGAAGGCTCCACCATTTCCAATGCCCTGCAGAGATCCGGACTATTTCCACCGATGACGGTGCACCTGATAGCCAGTGGTGAGTCGAGTGGTAAACTGGAAGAAATGCTGGAACGCGCCTCTGAACACCAGGAGAAAGAAACCAGCGCGACCATTACCGTCATCCTCAATCTCTTTGAACCCATACTGATACTGGTCATGGGCGGTATTGTCCTCACCATCGTGATAGCGATACTCTTACCCATTTTTGAACTCAATACGCTGGTAAAATGAGGTTAACCCCTTACTATGGATGGCAAAGGCATGGAGTTCACAATAAATTACCCCATTACATAGTATGCTTGGCCACCCTAGCTGATTAAATACAACGCAACGAGATAGAGAATTCATGAGAAACAAGTCCCTGAGCACCCCTTACTCCACCAGAACCAAAGGCTTCACCCTGATTGAGATCATGGTGGTGGTCGTCATACTCTCGATACTAGCTGCCTTCGCCGTACCCAAGATCATGAGCCGGCCCGATGAGGCACGCATTACCAAGGCAAAACAGGACATCCGAGCCATTGAGAGCGCGCTCAAGCTTTATCGACTGGACAACTTCCGCTACCCAACAACCGACCAGGGACTCGAGGCACTGGTGAATAAACCCACCACGGCACCCGAGCCTAAGAACTGGAAAAAGGAAGGCTATCTCGACCGCCTGCCGCTGGACCCCTGGGGCGTACCTTATCAATACCTGAGTCCAGGCGAGAATGGTGAGTTCGACCTCTACACTCTGGGTGCCGATGGCCAGCCAGAAGGTGAAGACACCAATGCTGATATCGGTAACTGGAACCTGAATTAATTGCCAGGTTTTCGAGCCAGAGGTTTTACCCTCATAGAGATCATGGTGGTGGTGGTAATCGCCGGCATCATGGTCTCCCTCGCAGTCATCAACATAGGTGACCGTAGCGCCTCAGAACTGGAGCAGGAAGCAAAACGCCTGCATGCCCTGATGCGCCTGAGCACCGAAGAAGCGATTATGCAGAGTCGTGAAATGGGACTGGCCTTCAATCGGACCGGCTATCAGTTCTATATCCTGGACGAAGAAGATAAATGGCAGGTCATCGCCAACGATGAGGCCCTTCGCCAGCGTGAGATGCTTGAAGAAATCAATGTCGAGCTTTATGCCGATGGCGAAGAGATCACGATCAGAAATGAGATGCCCGAAGCCCCTCCCCTGTTATTCTATTCGAGTGGTGAAAACACCCCCTTTGAGTTATTACTCGAGCTAGGGGACTATCAGCAACTCATAACAGCCGATGCCCTGGGAGACATTAAACTGGCGACGGTGACAGATGAATAGGCTACAGGCAGGCTTTACCCTCCTGGAAGTAATGGTGGCCCTGGCGATCGTGGCCATCGCCCTGGGCTCAATGATCCGCGCTACCGGTGAGGCCAGCGTCAATGAAGCCTATCTGCAGGAAAAGACCCTGGCTAACTGGGTGGCCATCAATCGAATGGCGGAGCTACGCATTCAGGGCCTGGTCCCCAGTCCCGGTTCCCGCCAGACAGGGTCCAGTGAAATGGCGGATATCGAATGGCAATGGCGCCAGACAGCGATTGCCACACCCGATCCCAATGTAATCCGTATTGAGATCACCGTTGGCAAGGATGGAGAAGAAGAAGGACTCGCCGCCCTCACTGGATTCCTCGGCATCCAGAAGACCAGTCAAGCCAGTGTGTCTTCCAGCCCATGATGGTCATCAGTAAACAATCGGGTTTTACCTTGCTGGAAATACTTATTGCCGTCATGATCACTGCCATCATGGCCGCGATGGCCTATACGGGCCTGAATAGCATTCTGGACAGCAGCCATCACACCCAGACACGGGATGAACGCTTCACACGGATACAACTCAGCATGAACTACCTGGTGCGGGATCTGCGTCATATCCTGGCTCGCAGCTCAAGGGACAGTTTTGGAGAACCCCACCCTTCCATCGAGACCCCGATCGATGGCAGTTACCTGATCAGTTTTTCCCGAACCGGCTGGAGCAATCCTGCCGACAAGGACCGCAGCCACCTGCAACGAGTGGCCTATGCACTGGAGAATGGCGAACTGGTGCGTTATCACTGGAACCATATCGATCAGGGACCCGGGGCCGAACCTTATCGTATGGTATTGCTGGACCAGGTCGATACCCTGAATTTTGAATTCCTGGATGAGAAACTGGATGCCTTGCGAGAGTGGCCGCCGGTTGATCTCGTTGATCAGGACCGCATCGACGCTCCCGTACCGGTTGGTATTCGGTTCAGTCTGACGCTGCCTGACTGGGGCCCTTTGACCAGAACGCTGGCCCTGCAACAATGACCGGATTGAAACACCAGCAAGGCGTTGCCCTGCTAACCGCCCTGGCGGTGGTGGCACTGGCCACCGTTGCAGCCACGTACATGATGTCGGCCCAGCAGTTACAGATACGTCGCACTGGTAATCAGCTGATCCAGGAACAGGCCTGGCAATATGCCTTAGGTGCCGAGGCCTGGGCCAAGACCATCCTGGCCCAGGATGCCTCTGATAATGATATCGATGCCCTGAATGAGAACTGGGCCATTGACCTACCACCACTTCCGATTGAAGGGGGTAGCCTGAGTGGACGTCTCAGAGATCTTCAGGGACGATTTAACCTGAATAACCTGGTCAATAATGAAGGCAAGCTGGTTGCTCAGTCGCTGGGCCAGTTCGAGCAATTACTAGAGGCTCAGGGTCTGCCTGTCGATCTGGCCCAGGCCATCGCAGACTGGCAGGACAGAGATATCGAGGCCCAGGGAGGAGCCGGTGCCGAGGACGATTTTTATGCCGGCATGGAAACCCCTTACCGCACGCCTAACCAAAAGATCAGCAGCACCAGTGAACTTCGCCTGATACGCGGAATAGACGCAGAGAAACTCGTCCTTCTCGAGCCTCTGGTCACCGCCCTGCCTGAGCCAACCTTTCTCAACGTGAATACCGCGACCGCAGAGATGTTCACCGCTCTGGGGATAAGTAAAGAAGATGCTACTCAACTGGCCGAACGCCTCAGGGAAGACCCGGTCGAATCCATCGATGACTTTAAGAAACTGTCTGAAGTCAGTAAATACGAAATCGAGACAGACAAACTCAGCGTGGAAAGTCAGTATTTTCTGCTTGAGGTCACCGTGGAAATCGGGCAGATTAGGTCACGTTTATCCAGCGTGATATACCGTGACAAGGACGGAATATCGCGAACGATACAAAGAAGCCAGAGCGTTCTTTAATGAAAGCAGTCATTGCCCGTCTATTAAATGATCAACAGGTCGAGTGGATATCGACAGATAGTACCGGTGCACAGAAGCTTCATCG
>JANTGN010000066.1 GCA_024762895.1 Thiotrichales bacterium | reverse complement strand
GGCCCTTGTTGATACTGACCACCTTCGCGTCCATAACCAGGACCTTTACCATAGCGGCCACCCTGGCCATAACCCTGGTCATAGCGACCACCCTGACCGTAACCACGCCCCTGACCTTCCTGATGCATGTTCTGATCCCGATATCTCATCTGACGTTGATCGCCAGAGGCCTGGGGCTGATTCGCCTGAGTTTTCTCGGTTTCCTGAACCATGGTCCGTGACTGATTCATGGCACGCTCAATACTTTCCTCGGCTGCCTGAACCTCTTCAGCCGAATAAGCGGCACTCATGGCTAAGGCACCCGCCGTTAATACGGATGTAAATGCGATAAGTCTTAGCATGATGTTCTCCTTCGTTATCACCAAACCTGTTTCTATAAATTAAGAATATAAGAACAAGATGAAATGAACCTGAATATTCCGGGAACGTCGTACTACAAATGTGATTATTCTCACATCGGCGAAAATTAACCCTCGGCTCAGGGGGTGATTGATTTCGAATATACTGGGTGACTTAATTAAGGAAGGCTGCCAGGCATTGTATAAAACCCTCGGGATCTTCTGCATAGACCCAATGCCCTACCCCCGGCAACATCTCGATACGCACCCTGGGCAGACACTGACGTATCGTCGTCTCATACTCCGGTAAAACATAGTCGGAGTATTCACCCCGAATAATCAGGCTGTCTCCTGGGTAGGGTATTCGACAACCAGGCTCAAAGCCCCGAATGCTATCCATCGAAGTCAGAATACCTTCGAGATGGATACGCCATTGCCAGACTCCCTGCTTTTGCTCGAGGTTCTGCAGGAGATACTGACGTATTCCCGCTTCAGAAATATGCGTAGACATCATCCGATCCGCCTCATTTCTTGAATTTAATCCCTGTAAATCTACGGACTGAAATGCCGCGATGACATCGGCAAATCCCCCCCTGTAGGAAACCGGGGCGATATCCACAACAACCAGTCGTTCAACGAGCTCTGGCCGCTGCTGCGCCAGTGTCAACGCGGTCTTACCACCCATGCTGTGACCGACCGGGATAATTTGCTCAATACCTAGTTGATCGATGAGTGATGAAACATCCTTTGCCATCAAAGGATAAGACATCTGGTCATCGTGGGGTGAACGGCCATGGTTACGCAGGTCAGGTACGATGATGTGCCAGTCCGCTTCAAAATGTCGGGCAATGGTGTTCCAGTTAATCGAGGAACCAAACAGCCCATGCAGGAATAACAGGCTGGGAAAACCAGGAACCGGATGGCCATATTCGCGGTAATAAAGTGTCATAAAAAAGCTATTAATGGTGGCCTGTATGAGTAAGGACAGCTTAAAATGCACTGCCTGATGCTGCAACTCATCCGTTAACTTCGTTCACCCAATAGCCCATGCCACCGGCAGGATAACACCCCATGACCTTCATACCCGGTAAAGACCAGGAACTTGAACAATCTATCGCCACCATGCAGGCCCAGCTCAAGGCCCTGGGTTATGATGTGCAGCCGCACTCCTGGCTTAACCCGGTACCTAATGTCTGGTCCGTGCATATCCGTGACCTGAACTGCCCACAGCTCTTTACCAACGGTAAGGGGCGCTCGAAAGATGCCGCCCTGGCCAGTGCCCTCGGGGAATTCTTCGAACGGCTGGCCACCAACTACTTCTTTGCCGATTTCCATCTGGGTGAATCATTCTCGCGAGAACGTTTCACCCACTATCCGGACGAACGCTGGCTGGCTGAGGATCACCCCGACCTGATCAATGATGCCCCACTGCAGGATTTTTATAATGCCGAGGGTGTACTCGATTCCGCCAGCCTGGTCGAGATCAACAGCGCCAACCAGGAACGGGGTATCTGCACCCTGCCCTTTACACGCATCGATAACGATCACACCGTCTGGCTACCGGTCAACCTGCTGGAAAACCTCTATGCCAGCAACGGTATGTCGGCGGGTAACACACCAGCCGAGGCCCGGGTTCAGGCCCTGTCCGAAATCTTCGAGCGCGCCACGCGTATACGTATCCTGCGTGAAGGACTCTGCCTGCCCGACATTCCCCGGTCTGTGGTTGATAGTTATCCGAGCATTGCGCAATCCGTTGCTGCCATCCGCAACGAGGGTTATACCCTGCTGCTGAAGGATGCCTCCCTGGGTGGACGCTACCCGGTCATCAATGTCACGCTGTTGAATCCCGAGGACGGCAGCTGCTTTGCCAGCTTTGGTGCGCACCCCCTCTTCGAGGTGGCCCTGGAACGTACCGTGACCGAACTGCTACAGGGCCGGGCCCTGGAATCCATGAAGGGCTTTTCACAACCCACCAGTGATCAGGAAGAGGTCGCCTCGGTTGAAAACCTGGAGACCCATTTCATCGATGCCTCCGGCCTGATCCACTGGCGCTTCCTGGCCGATGATGCCGACTTCGAATTCGTACACTGGAACTTCCCCGGCAGCACCGAGGAACAGTACGAGCACCTCACCCAGCTGCTGAACGAAGACGAACACAGGATCTATGTACGTGACTATACCGAGATGGGTTTTTACGCCTGCCGCATCATCGTGCCGGGTTATTCCGAGATCTATCCCCCTGAAGACCTCTGGTATGCCAACAACAATACCGCCGTGCCGGTGCTCGACTGCCTGTGGTCCATGCCGAATCTGAATGATGAACAGTTAACCCGGCTTACCCAGTGGATCGAAGAGGTGCAGCTGGACGACATGACGCCGCTGCATGAACTGGCCGGACATCGCCCTGATACCAATTCCTACTGGAACCACCTGCGCCTGGGCGAACTACGACTCTGGACCGCCCTGGCCACCGGTGACCATGAAATGGCGCTGGACTATTTAGGCTGGATACAGGAGATCGAGGCACTGCCGGCCGACCGCAGTCGCCTCATGCAATGCCTTTATCACATGCTGGATCTGGAACTTGCAGGCGAGGACCTGACACGTTACCAACCGTCACTCACAGCACTCTATGGCGCGGAGCAGGTAGAAACCGCCCTGCAGTGCCTCAGTGGCAAGAAGACATTTCATGGCATCAGCAACCCCGGTGAAGACCCCTTTCACCAGTCCCTGCTGGATGCCTATGCCAGGGCGTGGTCCAGGCGGTCCAGGTAAAGTTAACCAGATGCTTACCTAAGTGCTGGCAGGATGTTGCCAGTCAATTAAAGGTCCTTGTGCATAGCATGATTTAAAAGTGCTCGACAAACCATTTTTGGTAGTGAGTGTTTGTTGAACCTACTTCTAGATTCAATAATTTGATCATTTTCGTAACACAGGCAATTACGCAGAAAAAAGCAGAAAAAATGGTTATTATTGGGCTTATGGTCTTAATGTGAAATCTTTGTATTGATAAAGCCAGAATATTTCTGGAAATGTTGAGCTATAGGGGAAAGTAGTCATGACGACGGATAATAATCAGTCCCAGATGCGATCCAAACGCGCGAGGTCCAGAAACGACTCAATCCAGGTCGAACTGGATGAATTGCGGGAACAACTTGAGGCACTGAAAGCCAACGTAGACGCTGAAAAAGAAACATCTAATGAAGATAAAACTGCAGCAGAACCATCGGCCGACGACGACACAGAGTTTGACGTCAAGGATACCATCAAGGAAGTTATGGATGATCTTCCTTCCCATTTCATAGAGCTCATTGAGAGCCTGGACGAGAGCTTGAAAGATGAAAGTACAACTAAGCTGCTAGCCGTATTCGCCGCAGGCATACTCGTAGGCCGTCTGCTACCCCGTTAAGGAGTCTTTCCATGTCTGACACCATACTGAAACTACAGATTCTGGCCCGTGCAGAAATTACCCTGGCACAGATCCGTACCCAGCGAGCCACCGGACGCACCGTGCTATATGCCGTGGCCATGATTTTCGGACTGCTGGCCCTGGGTATGTTCAACTTTGCCGGCTTTCACGCCCTTTCCCCACAACACGGACCGGCCCTGGCAGCCTTTTACGTGGCCCTGGCCGATGTGGGTGTGGCTATTATTGTCATACTCGCCGCTAACAAGATCGGTCACAGGGAACAGGACGAAAGACTGGCCCGCGAGGTGCGCGACCTGGCCTATGCCGAACTCAATCGTGATGTGGAACAGGTCAAGGCCGAATTAGATCAGATCATCGACGATGTACGCGGTATTCGTGAAGGCTTTAGCTCGTTTTCGGGTGCTGCCATGAGCACCATCGCACCACTAGTGAAGATGATAATGGGCAGTGGGAAAAAGAAATAGGACCGGCGCCTCAAAGTTTCGAACAGTGCATTAAGCGCCGAGGGAGGATATCCTTTTGCAGACACTTCCCTGTGCCTACCCCTCAGGATATAGAGGGGGCAATCACCAAAAGTAGGCGCCTTAGCCAAAGATGGAGTAGCTGCCGAGGGGCCGATAGCAGGAAAAACCTGACTCTCACAAATCACTCCCTCTATATCCACTTAAGCCGGAAGACTTCCTTAAGCCCGGACAGGATAAACGTCGGCAGGGCGGAGATACAGATCACCATCAGCAGGTGACGCAACTCCAGGGGTTCGGTGCCAAATGCCAGGCTTCCCAGGTCGGAATAGATCAGTCCTACCGATAACAGGGCCGAGCCTGTAACGGCCATGATCAGGTAACGATTGCTAAATGGGTTGCGGCGATACAGGGTACTAAAGGTGCGTGCATCGAAGACATGGAATATCTGGCCAAAGATCAGGGTCATGAAGGCCACGGTCTGCGCATAGCCCAGGCTTGCCCCTTGTTCCAGGGCGTAATCGAACATGAAGAAGGTGGTAAAACCTAACACCAGACCACGCAACACAATTCGAGCAGCAAGATTGTCTGCAAAGAAGCCCGCATTACCAGCGACGGGTTTACGGTCCATGATCCCCTCTTCCTCATTATCTACGCCCAACGCGAGGGCCGGTATGCCGTCACTGACCAGGTTGACCCACAGGATCATCAGAGGGGCCAGGGTCAGCAGGGGTTCATCGCCCATCAGCAGGAAGGCGAAGAGGATGGCCGACACCTCGCTCACGTTGGCGGTCAGGGCCTGGCGGATGAACTTACGCATATTGTCGTAGATGCGACGCCCTTCGCGTACGGCCTTCACAATCGTGGAGAAGTTATCGTCCAGTAATACCAGGTCGGCAGAATCCTTGGCTACATCGGTGCCGGTGATGCCCATGGCGACACCAATATTGGCGGAACGCAGGGCCGGGGCATCATTGACCCCATCGCCGGTCATGGCCGCCACCTCGCCATTGGCCTGCAGGGCCTTGACGATACGTAGTTTGTGTTCGGGTGTCACACGGGCAAAAACGACGGCATCGTTGACGGCCTCGGTCAGGTCCGTTTCGCTGAACTGATCCAGCTCGGCCCCGGTAAAGACCCGGTCGGTATCGCTGCGCTTCATGCCAATCTGCCTTGCGATGGCCTCGGCGGTGCCGGCATGGTCCCCGGTAATCATCACCGTACGAATACCTGCACTATGACATTCCTCTATGGCATCGGGTACCTCGGGACGTGGTGGATCCATGATGCCGTGAATACCCAGGAAGACAAAGCCCTGTTCATAATCCTCCTGGGTCAGATCCAGGTGATGCGGCTCAATCGGTTTGTACGCAATCGCCAGGGTCCGTAAGGCCTGGGAAGAAAACCGCTCTATGGCATCATGTATTGGCTGTTCCACGGAACCATCGAGTTCATATTCGTCCTCTTTGAGATAGATCTTGTTACTACGCCTGAGGATGATATCGGGAGCCCCCTTGGCCACGACATAATAATTGCCATCCTGGGCCTTGAGCACGATACTCATCAGCTTACGCGAGGAATCAAAGGGAAAACTATGGATGATCTCGGTTCCGCCTTCAATCAGCCCCTGCCGCGTGATGCCGGCCTTGGCCGCCACCACGGCGAGCGCCCCCTCGGTGGGGGTTCCCTGGATACCATGCACACCTTCTTTATTGACCAGCAGGGCATCATTACAGGCCGCGGACATACGTAGGAAGTAATTCAGTTCATCGATGGAATGAGGGTCTACGGCCTCACCTCCAGAATTCAGAAACTCGCCTTGGGGTTCATACCCTTCCCCCGTCACATCAAAATAGTGCCCGCCGCTATAGATAGACAGCACCTGCATCTTGTTCTGTGTCAGGGTCCCGGTCTTATCGGAACAGATCACCGTGGAGGAACCCAGGGTCTCGACCGAGGCCAGTTTTCTGGCCAGGGCCTTGTTCCTGGCCATACGTTTAGCACCCAGCGTCAGGACGATGGTCACGACGGTCACCAGACCCTCGGGAATCGCGGCCACGGTCAGGGAAATACCGGTATTAACGATCTCAATCCAGTCCATGCCATGTTCTATACCGATGCCGATGATGGCCGCCACGATGGCAAAGGCGGCCCCGATCAGGACCCGTGAGAGGGCCTCGACGCGTTGCTGCATGGGGGTCTTGGTCTCTTCCGTGGTATAGAGCATCTGGGCGATGTGCCCCATCTCGGTGTTCATCCCGGTACCCGTGACGACCCCCACTCCATGACCCGTCGAAACCACCGTCCCCATAAAGGCCATATTGAACTGGTCACCCAGGGCCACCTCCTCCTCGCTGATGGCCATGACCTCTTTCTCTACCGGTACGGATTCTCCGGTTAGAGCCGCCTCATCGACCTGTAGCTGGGTCGCCTCAAGCAGACGCACATCGGCGGAAACAATGGAACCGGTATCCAGTTTCAGCAGATCACCCGGCACAATCTCCCTGGCCGGTATGCGGTTCCATTCACCCTGTCGTAATACCAGCGAGGTGGGCGCAGCCATTTCATTCAGGGAGTCCATCGACTTCTGCATATTGAGTTCCTGAAAAAAGGCGATGAGGATGTTGATGACCACGATTACGGCAATGGCGATGGCATCGACCAGATGATCGATATAGAGAGACAGGGCTGCGCCCACCAGCAGAATGATGATCAGGGGGTTTTTAAACTGAACGAGTAGTAACTTGAGTGCCGAGGCCTTCTCTTCTCCAGCCAGCTCGTTTGGGCCGGACTGCGCCAGTCGCTGGGCCACCTCATGATCGTCCAGCCCCTTTTCCAGATCGCTTCCCAGTTCCCGAACGACTTCCTCTGCTGACATTTCATACCACTTCATGCTTCATTCCTCTTAATCTGGATGTACCAGTCTTCCGATTGTTATGGATTCTAGATGAGAAGTATGCCCCTTACCTTATAATATGGTGACTTTTTACCAGATCCCACTGCAATAATAGCCTCTCTAGTTATCAGGTAATGAATACCTAGCTTGGCTTGTCAGGGCATGGTTGTTAAAGTCCCCTCTATGTTTCGGCAACCCAAAATTCACCTTTCTATTACACTGCTCATTTGCGCACTGTTTTTAACCTTCTCGGTTTCGGCAAAACACGCCGACGAGCTGGAACTGACCGAGGAAGAACAGGCCTGGCTGGCGGCTCACCCTAAAATTCGAATTGCAGTAGACCCCTCCTCTCCTCCCTTTGAAGAAATAACCGAAGCGGGGAAATACCAGGGCATATCCGCTGACCTGGTTGCCCTCATCGAATCTCAACTGGGTATGCATTTTGAGGTCGTGACTGCCCGCGACTGGGCCCATGTACTGGAATTGATCAAGAATAATGAAGCCGACCTGGTGCCGGCGATTGCCCCTTCAGAGACACGCGAAGAGTTTCTGAGTTTTACTCGCCCCTATCTGAGTCTGCCGGGGGTCATCCTCTCGGCCCAGCAATTTGACAATCTGCAAGACCTGGAAGGGCATAAGGTAGCCGTCGTTGCCGGCGGTATCTGGGATGAGCGCATCAGCCAGTATGATGACAAGGTCAGCATCATACGTGTCGAGGACACCCGTACCGCCCTCGAGTTAACGGCCCTGGGCGGTGTTGATGCCATGGTCAGCAACCTGGCCACGATCACCTACCTGATTGGTCAGCAGGGCATCACCAACCTCAACATCGTGGCCCATGTCCCCAACAAACTGGACCTTAGCCTGGGTATTCGAAAGGACTGGGCGCCGTTCCTGTCCATACTCAATAAGGCCCTGGATAATATCCCCGAGGAAAAGATCGATGCGATCAAGGGCCGCTGGATCGATATCAGACACCCCGGACTGCATATCAGCCCCCTGTTCTGGTATCTGAGCTTTGGCGGTATGGCCATCCTCATCCTGATCCTGGCCGGCGTGATCGCCTGGAACCGCAGCCTTAAACACCGCGTTGATCAGCGCAGCAAGGAGCTGGAATGGGCCCAGGCCAAACTGGCACACGCAGAAAAGATGGAGTCCATCGGCGCACTGGCCCTGGGTGTAGCCCATGAGGTCAAAAACCCACTGGCGATTTTGCAGATGGGACTGGACTTCCTGTCCGGGGATACGAAAAAGGATGAGACAGAAAAGTCCATTATCAAGGACATGGGCGAAGCCCTGCACCGTGCCGACAGTATCGTTCAGAACCTGCAGATTTTTTCCCGCCAAAAAGACCTGGCCATGCAGAAGGATGATATCAACCGGGTCCTGCTGGATAGCATCGAACGATATAAACCAGAACTGATGGAGCATGATATCCGGCTCATCAGCAAACTGGACCAGGACCTGCCCAAACTAAGCATGGACTTTGAACTCCTGCTACAGGCCTTTGGCCATCTGATCCATAATGCCATCATGGCCATGAAGGACGGTGGTACCCTGAAGATAACGAGTAGCAGGACCCGGCTGGAATCAGGTGAAGTGGATGAAAACCTCTCGAGTACACTTCGTCCCGGCGATGACGTAATTCGAATAAAAATAGCCGACACCGGCCCCGGCATCGATCAACCACTCCTGCAAAAGGTATTTGATCCTTTCTATACCACGCGTGCACAGGGTGAGGGTACCGGGCTAGGCCTGTCGTTAACGCAAAACATTGTTAAACTCCATAATGGTCTTATCAAACTGTACAACCGTGACTCGGGGGGATTAGCGGTTGTCGTTTTTTTCAAAATCTATGAAGGGGAATCCCATGACTAAACGTATCCTGGTAGTCGATGATGAAGTGGCATTGACGCGTATGGTTCAGATGAACCTCGAGCGCGCGGGAGATTTTGAAGTGCGCACGGAAAACTTCGGCTCCAAGGCCATTGAGGCCGCTCGAGAGTTTGAGCCCGACATGATCTTTCTGGATGTAATGATGCCGGACAAGTCTGGTGATGAAGTCGCGCAGGAACTCCACGACGATCCGCTCTTACGCAATATTCCTTATGTCTTTATGACGGCCATCGTCACCAAGGACGAAACCGACACCATGGGTACCAATATTGGTGGCAACGAGTTTCTTGCCAAACCCGTCAAGACCGATGAACTGCTGGCGGCCATAGAGAAAATGACCAATAGCTAAATCATCATCAGCCTAACGAGCATTAATGTGACGACAGAAGCACAGGAAAACCCAACCAGCATCCTTATTGTTGATGATATGCCGGATAACATCGATGTAGTGGCCGGTATACTCAAGGAAGAGTACAAGGTGCGTGCCGCTACGCGCGGCCAGCGGGCGCTGGACATTGCGTCATCCGACAACCCGCCCGACCTGATCTTACTCGACATCATGATGCCCGAGATGGATGGACTGGAGGTCTGTCGTCGCCTGAAGAATAATCCGAACACCCAGGATATTCCCATCATCTTCCTCAGCGCCATGGACAAGAGCGAGGACATCGTCACCGGCCTGGAACTGGGAGCCGTGGATTATGTCACCAAACCGGCCAACCCCTCCGTTCTCAGGGCACGAGTCAGGACCCATTTACAACTCCGGAAGGCACAACTGGCCCTGCAACATGAAATGGAACTGATTCAGGAAAATGCGCAACTCAGGGATGATGTGGAGCGGATTACGCGACATGACCTCAAAAACCCCCTGGGCATCGTGCTCGGCTATGCCTCGATGCTGGCCCAAGACCCGGAACTGGGCGAAGTACAGCAGGAGTCCGCTCGATTCATGGAAGAATCGGCCTACAACATGATGAACATGATCAACAACTCCCTGAATCTGTATAAGATCGAACAGGGAACCTATCAACTCGATTCAAAGCCACTGAATCTCATCCGGATTATCAATCGAGCCATTGCGGAGATCACCCCACTTTCCCAGGCCGTCGACGTCCGCATCCGTTTCGACCAGTCAGAGGCCAATATCACGGCCCTGGGCGAAGAGCTGCTCTGCTACTCGTTGATCGGCAACCTGATCAGAAATGCCGTCGAGGCCTCACCTAGAGGTGAGGAAGTCGTCATATCCGTGGAGAAAGACGAACAGGTCTATCTGTATATCCATAATCAGGGCGTCATACCAGAAGAAATACGCGAGACCTTCTTCGAGAAGTACAGCACCTCGGGTAAGAAACAGGGTACGGGTCTGGGCACCTACTCGGCAAAACTGCTGGCCGAGATTCAGAATGGTGAAATCGGTTTTGAGACCTCCAGGAACGCGGGTACTACATTAATCGTCTCGCTCCCACCGGAAGTCGACTAAAAGGCGAAACCATGAACAGGATACTCTTATACTGCCTCGCCCTTAGCCTGGGACTTTGCGTCAGCCTTGCTACTTTTGCGGAGACTGGCACCCTGCTCAGGCTGACGCCCGAGGAACAGGCCTGGCTGGAGGAGCATCCAATTATACGCATCGCCCCAGACCCGTCCTTCGCACCCTTTGAATTTATTGATCAACAGGGTAATTACCAGGGCATCGCTGCGGACTATATCCAGGAAATTCAGGGCATGCTGGGTATACATTTTCAGGTCCTGCGCCCCCTGAGCTGGAAGGAAAGCCTGGAGCTGCTTAAAAACCACAAGGCCGACATGCTGAGTTTTGCGGTCTCAACACCGGAAAGAGAGGAATACCTGGACTTTACCCAACCCTTTATCGAGGAACCGGCGCTCATCCTGACCCGAGATAGTGATGAAAGAATCTACAAGTTCAAGGACCTGGCAGGAAAAACCGTGGGAGTCGTCTCTGGCTATTCGATCCAGGAGTTTCTGGGCACTCAATATCCCGACATTAATCTATCCCCCGTTCCTAGCATCACGGATGGCCTGCGCCTGCTCTCCTATGGTGAACTGGACGCCATGGTCGGTAATGTCGCCACCCTCTCCTGGTATCTGAAAAAAGGGAATTTTAATAACCTTAGAAGCGCCGGCAGAGATGATTATAACTTTGCCCTTTCCATGGCGGTAAGAAAGGACTGGGGCATACTGGTACAGATTCTGGACAAGGCCCTGATGGCGATTCCAGAAGCACGCCATGAACAGATTAACGCTCGCTGGGTCTCGCTGGATGCCATTGAGGAACAGGAAACGCAGCAGTTAAACGGTATTGCCACGGATTATCCTTATGCCACCATCGACACCATACTGGTCGTCGGTCTTCTCGTTATCTCTATCCTGCTGTTGCTGGCCTGGCTGGCCTGGCTGAGAAGGCGTAATCGCCAGGGTAAGAGCATCAAGATCTTCAACTGGCAAATGACCATCGTAATGATGATCCTCTTTCTGCTTACCGTGACGGCCGTCAGTATCTATGCCCTGCGTCAACTGGAACAGCAGTTTCGAGCCGATGTCGGTGAAAAGCTTCAGCAGACTCTCAGTTCCTCTCAGGGAAGTCTACGCATCCTGGCCAGGGAAAATAAATTACGTGCCCAGCGCAGGGCCAACGAGCGCATTTTCCGTCTCGAGGTCAAACACCAGTTTGAGCTCCCTATGGATGCCAGGGAGTTACGTAACTCTGATTCCCAGGCCTATTTGCGTGACTATTTTCTGGATTACAAGGATCGGCTTGGGGGTCTCGGCTTTTATATTATTGATAAGAAAGGGATGACCCGCTCCTCGGACAATATCGATGCCATCGGTGAAACCAACCTGATTGCGCTACAGCGCCCGGAATTTCTTGAACAGGTCTATGACGGGCAGACTGTATTCATACCACCGGTCAAGGATGGCGAGATCCCCGTGGCCTTCTTTGCCACCCCGATCCGGGACAGAAACGAACAGGTCATTGGTGCCCTGGCCCTGAACGTTAACCCGCTAGTTGGCTTTTCGCGCGTCCTCAAACATACCCAAACCGGTAAGACCTCTGAAACCTATGCCTTCGATAAGGAAGGCAGGATGATCTCGGACAGTCGATTTAATGAACAACTACGCGAGGCCGGGTTACTGAATTCAGGACAATCATCGATACTCGCCATCAGCCTGCGCACACCCGATGGACGCCTGACCGAGATGGCAAGAGAGGCTCTCTCCGGTAAATCGGGCCTGAATATCACCGGCTATGAGGATTATCGAGGTCACCAGGTACTGGGCGCATGGACCTGGGATCCAAAACTACAGATTGGCCTGGCCTCGGAAATCAGCAGCGCGGAGGCCCTCAGCACCTATCACTATACTCGGGACATCGTACAACTCGTTCTGGCACTGACCACCCTGCTTTCGCTGACCCTGGCCGGTATCATCCTGTTTGTCAGCCGTCGTGCCAATCGTTCTCTGGAAGAGGCCAGAGATAAGCTGGAACTTCGCGTAGAAGAAAGAACGGTTGAGCTAAAAGAAAGTGAGGCCAGGATGTGGGATCTGTATGAGAATGCCCCTATTCCTTACTTCTCTGCCTCGGCCGCCGATAGCTCGATCATTCGGCATAACAAGGCCCTGGCCAAGATGCTCGGCTACCAGCGCAAAGACTTTACTTATCTCAATGTCTCCAGCTTTGTTGTCGATGATCACGGCCAGGAAAATGCGTTTGATCACTGGAAGAAAACCTTCATGCAAGGTGAAGTGATTGACGACAGAGAGATCACCCTGAAAAAGAAAAACGGGGTTC
>JANTGN010000065.1 GCA_024762895.1 Thiotrichales bacterium | reverse complement strand
CAAATCTTCGACCACCCCATTCAACAGACAAGTACCCAGCCCCCGGTCCTGTAGTTCGGGATGCACGGCTATGCGTACTATGCGCATAAACCTGTGCATGGGTGCAGATTCTACACCTACATGGGCAGAGAGAGACTGAGCCAGAAGATGCCCCCTGGGCCGTCTGAGACCGGCATAAATTGCAGCAGAGATTGAGCGATCGAAGCCTCCTTCCTCGGCCAGCATGGCCGTCGCCACGACATGTCCGGCCCATCGAAGCACATATAACTGGACATTGGGTGCATCCAGCAGATAACGAAGATCGAAAGGTCGGGTACGATAATGCGCCGTCACGAGTAGTCCAAACAGGTCTTTTAATACAGACTCATCCTGAATCAGAAGATCTCTGTTCACACATTCGACATGACAATCCTCGAGTTTCAGGTCCTGCCATAACTCGGACTGCGCAGGACTGGCCCCCATCAGAAGGGCCCTGAAGCTCAGTGCTTCCAGTGGGTCATGTTCGGCCCAGCGTACAGGCTGGCTCAGCCTGATCCTCTCCCAGCCAGTCCGTTTACTATCTAATACGCGGGAAAATCTCAATTCAAAACCCCGTCCACTACCCTCGTAACCATGTACCGTGGTGGCAAAGACCACTTTAGTATATCGGTCCAGGAGCTGGCTTAATAACTGACCGGGAATGCCCGCGGCCTCATCAACCAGGAGCAGATCTGCGTTCCGGGGATTCCGAATGAGTTCATCAGGTGCATAAAATTCCAGAGATCCTTTAGCCAGTAACAGGCGCCCGGATTGTTGCTCTCCCTTGGGCAAGGCATGTTTAGCATGATCAAAGACGGCATGAACGGCGCTTAGCCTGGGCGCAGTAATCACGATACGAAAGTTACCACGCTTCAGGAGATCTGCAGCCGCGATACCCAATGCCGATGACTTGCCCCGCCCTCGATCAGAAATAAGCACAACCGCAGCACCGTCTTCAGAAGAGAAGAGTTCCAGTATCGACTCAACAGCATTGGCCTGATCCTTGGTGGCGCAAAGCAGGTGCGTTGTAGTCTGCTCCACCCTTTGAGCATCCTGCTCGATCTGAACCCGGATGTCCTTCACTTCACCCCGCTCACTGAAAATGACAACCCCCGGATCCTCTCTGAACAAACGGCAAAGGCGATCAATAAAGCGATGACCGGCCTGCTCCTTGCTATAACCTGCGACCAGCATCTTCTCCATGGCCGGATCCTGTTTTTGAATCCACTCGGAAAATTCCGGGGTCAACAGGATCATAAACCCTCCGGCACGCACAACACCGCTTAGGGCTCCAAAATCATCGGCATCAAAGCCCTCATAGGTATCCAGAACGACACAATCATATTCCTGCCCCAGCACCGTATGGGCACGCCCGGGGTGCCGAAGTTCATAGCCATCGGAAGGCTCACTTCCTACCCAGAGTATATCGCTCACTCCAAGGTCCGTGATGATCGAGCGGGCCAGACCAACAGCCCAGTCCTGTGAACCTGACAACACGATGGTATATCGATGCCGATGGTCTACCGCCTGACGTCGTAAGGCTGTGAGCAAAGGGAGGAAATCACTATGGTAGGAATTCAGATTCAATATCTTCAACTAAGGAAACACAGTACGTCGGCATTCTATAACGCCAGGTCTCTGAGACCCAGTCACAACCAACACCTGCGTAAATTAACCCTCAAGCATCCGCATAATCTGTGGTCGTGTCCTGGCACCCAGTACGATTGAATCGATGACGCCATGATCCAGGATAGCAAATGCCGGGGTTCCCATGATGCGGCAGGCCCTGGCCAGCTCCAGGTGTTGTGTAATGTCTATCGAAACCACGTCATCACGCGTTTGTATCAGTTCATCGATTACCGGTGTAACGGACCGGCACATGCCACAACCTGGACTCCAGAAATAGAACAACATGCGCGCCGTCGGATCCTGACGATCATTGAGCAGATCACGAATCTCGCGAGGCTGTTTACCTTTGACACCGCGGACCAGCAGTAAGGGTATCAACTGCATCATGAAAAACAGGGCCATGAACAGGCCCAGTATTCCGAGCAGGATATGATTCACATCCATAGCCGGGCTCCACTGCGTATGGCCTTATGGGGACAGGGATATCCTCTCCCCGGGCCATCGCTGCATACTCTAAAGCGAAGCAAAGTAATCACGCATCTTATTGCTCATCCTTTCATCCGGCAGTCGCCCATATCCAGCCATCATATTATCCTCCATATGATGTAACTTTGAGGTCGCTGGAATAATACAGGTGACGGCAGGGTCCGCTGCAATATATTTAAGGAAATACTGCGCCCAAGTACTACAGTCAATGTCCCTGGCGAAGTCAGGCAGTGCTTTACCTTTGACCGTGTTAAAGAGCTCACCTCTTTGAAACGGTCGGTTGATCAGGGTCGCGATACCACGCTCCCTGGCGACGGGCAGCAGACGCCTGGCTGCCTCCTGATAACGAATGTTGTAGCTGAACTGGACGAAATCGAGAGGCTCCTTCTCCATAATCATTGCCAGTTCATCATGGAATCGACCATGTGACGTGGTTATACCAATATAGCGGACCTTGCCCTGAGCCTTCCATTCCTTCAGGGTTCTAAGATGTACCTGCCAGTCGCGCAGATTATGAATCTGAATCAGATCAAACTTACCCACCCCCACTAATTGCCGGGAACGCTCCATTTGATCCAGGCCATTCTCATGGCCATCGGTCCAGACCTTGGTGGCAGCAAACAGGGCCTGCTTATTCTGGATCTTTTTCAGTAACTCACCCAGGACACGCTCTGCATGACCATACATCGGCGAGGTATCAACAACCGCTCCCCCCTTATCGAAAAAGGTTTGTAATACATTCACCAGGGCTTCGCTCTGGGCACTATTCGGATCCACATCGAAGGTTCGAGAGGTACCCATACCGATAATTGGCAGTAACTCACCCGAACTGGGAATGGGACGTTGAATCTTGCTCTTACCATCGTTTGCCCAGCCATGGGGTGCCAACAATGAGGCCGTTAACAATCCGGCAGAACGTGTCAGAAACTGTCTTCGTCCTGGATAGAAGTCTTTACTGGCCATATTTCCACCTTCTGCAATCGATTAATCGGTGCTCTTTTGTTGTTCCGACGACAATTTTTCCTGCTGCCTGCCCAGAGCATAGGCCAGGCCAGCCCAAATCGCAGCCAGTGGCACCGCAATCAGGGCGATCTGGGACAGGCTCAGCCCAAAACCTCTCAGCCCGGCATAGATCCAGGCACTCAGGGCATCCCCGCCTCGGTACACCACCGTATCATTGACATTTTTAGCCTTATATTTTGACTCGCGGTCCAGGACCACATAAAGCATTTCGCGCCCAGGTCTGGTAATGGCGTAATTACCTGCTCTGCGTAATACCTGGACGACCACGATCACGCCCAGTACCGGCATCAGGGACAATGCCAGAAATCCAACACAAAGCAACACAGGTACCAGTGCCAGGATCCAGGGCAGGCCGTAACGTCTGACCAGTCGCCCCGTCACCAGCAGCTGCAGGATCAGGGTCAGGCCGTTGACGGCCAGGTCCATTCCTGCAAACACGGCAGTTCTATGTGCCGGGTCACTAAAGCTGTCACTAATAATCTGGGCCTGCTGAAAATAAAGAAAGGTCGACAGCGTTGTAAACAGGAGCATTAACGCGGCGATGCCCATCAGATAGCAGGAACTAAGAACACGCTTAAGCCCACCCCAGACACTTCCCCCCAGGGCGACATCTTGAACCAACTCCGGATGGTATATTTCTTCCCTGGGTAGCGCCTTATTAAACGATGACCAGTTCGATATTTTTCGAATACAGACCAGGGTTGTTGCCAGTAGAGCAGCTGAAATCAGTAACAGGCTATGGGTACCCAACCATAAGACAAAACTACCGGCCAACATCGGCCCCATGATGGCCCCGGTGGTACCACCCGCAGCGATGACACCGAAGAGTCTTTTGGCCTGATCGTCATTAAAGACATCCGCCATGAAACTCCAGAACACGGAAACTACAAACAGGTTGTAGACACTGGTCCATATAAAAAAGGCTCGAGCAGCCAATACCGGATCGGCAGAGGACTGAAACAGAGAGAAAAACAACAGTAAATTGACTATAAAGAATAGATAAATAGCCGGTAAAAACTGGCTACGTCGAAAATGCTTGGTTAACCATCCAAAGACTGGAATAGCTAGCAACATCACAATAAACGTACCGGTAAACAGCCAGTGCAGTTGATCAACGCCACCGGCTATTCCCATTTCATCACGCAGGGGTCGTATCGTGTAATAGCTGCACAACAGGGCAAAAAAATACACGAAAGACCATGCCAATACCATTAACTCACGAGGTCTAGCATTCAGGGCCTGTGCCACCCGCTGTTCAATAGAGGAATACATAATAGTGTTAACAGGCATCAAGAGATCCGGGGAAGAAGTAATAATTATAGATTCTCGATTTCCCTAATTGTGAAACCATGGTGATGGTTATCGAGCACCTGGCCAAGGTGAAAGGACTGTAGGCCCGCGGTAAATGGACAGGTAAAAACTACCTGATGCACTGATTCGGCATCAGGTAGCTGCTACTCTACCTTCCTAGCCCACCTTGGGCAGGTGGTGCAGGGCCTCGTCTATGGCCTCTGCGGGATACTCAAAGTCCTCAAGCTCGCCACTAAAGAACTTGTCATACGAGGCCATATCGAAGTGTCCATGCCCCGACAGGTTAAAGAACAGGGTCTTGGTCTCACCGGTTTCCTTACAGCGCAACGCCTCGTCAATGCAGGCACGAATCGCGTGATTAGACTCAGGTGCGGGAATGATTCCTTCGGTTTGGGCAAACTGGACACCGGCCTCGAAAGTAGCCAGCTGGTTCACCGAAACAGCACTAACAAGGCCTTCATTATAGAGCTGGGAAACCAGGGCTGAATCTCCGTGATAACGTAGCCCTCCTGCATGGATTCCCGGAGGAACGAAATCATGCCCCAGGGTATACATCTTCATCATGGGGGTCAGACCCACCGCATCCCCAAAATCATAGGCATAATGACCGCGCGTGAGCGTTGGACAGGAAGCGGGTTCCACGGCAACCAGCTCAATATCCTTTCCTCCAGCCTTATCGGCCAGGTACGGGAAGGCCACACCACCAAAATTGGACCCCCCACCACAGGGCGCGAAGATCATGTCCGGATAATCATCCACCTTTTCGAACTGTTTCTTGGATTCAAGACCAATCACCGTCTGGTGCAATAACACATGATTGAGTACTGAACCCAGCGAATAATTCGTATCCTTACGTGATGCAGCCTCCTCAACCGCCTCTGAAATCGCAATACCCAGTGAACCAGGTGAGTCCGGATGCTGGGCCAGGATATTGCGTCCCGCCTCGGTTTTATCGGTGGGGCTGGGAAACACCTCGGCTCCCCAGGTCTGCATCATAGACCGCCTGAACGGCTTCTGCTCATAACTCACCCTGACCATGTAGACTCGTACAGCAATGCCAAACATCTCACCTACCATGGCCAGCGAAGACCCCCACTGACCGGCACCAGTTTCCGTCGTCAGTCTTTTCACTCCTTCCTGCTTGTTGTACCAGGCCTGTGCCACGGCAGTATTCGGCTTGTGGGAGCCCGCTGGACTGACGCCCTCATATTTATAATAGATACGGGCCGGGGTACCCAGCTTCGCCTCCAGACGATGAGCACGAAATAAAGGTGAAGGCCGCCAGAGACGATAGATCTCGCGAACCTCTTCGGGTATTTCAATCCAGCGTTCCGCACTGACCTCCTGCTCAACGATGGCATTCGGGAAGATAGCCGCCAGGGCATCAGGTCCAATAGGCTGACCATCGGGCCCCAGTGGCGGCGCAGGCGGGTTTGGCATATCCGCGACCACGTTATACCAGTGGGTAGGTATTTCAGATTCTTCAAGCAGAATCTTGGTTTGTGACATGTCTCGATCTCCTCATGGTATAAAAGAGTCGAATGCTACGCTCCATGCAGATCGACGCCTTTCTCATCGTATTCAACGCGCAAGTCTAGTATGTCCAAAAAAAAGCCACATCTCAGGGATGTGGCTTTTTCCATGGTATACGCCGTTAAGCCTGACCTTGACTCAGCACCTTAGGACTTCTTGGTGCTGCGACGGCGAGATTTCTTCTTACCGGAGAGCTTCTTCTCAAGCTGCTTCATGGCATTCTTTTCCCACTTTTCACCATGGGCAACCATCGCCTCAACCTTAGCAGTTACCAGTTTTCTGATCTCCTGCTCACGCTTCTGAGCTGCCTTCAGGGCTACTTTCAGCTCTTTGATCTCAGCATTGGCCTCGGATCTGAGGTTTTTCATCATGGCCTTGGCATCATTCAGAGCAGAACGCATTGCGGCCATGCGTTCTTTGGATGCGGCAGACTTTTTCTTTTTGGCTGCCACCTTCTTCTTGGCAGCTACCTTTTTCTTAACGACTTTCTTCTTGCTGGCAACTCTTTTCTTAACGGCAGACTTTCTTGCAGCTACCTTTTTCTTAACAGCAGACTTCTTGGCTGCGGCTCTTTTCTTAACAGCGGTTTTTTTCGCTGCAACTTTTTTCTTAACAGCGGCTTTTTTTGGACGTGCCATGAGAAATTTCTCCCAAATACGTTAGATGACAAGAATGATTATATGAGTTAATAGTTGTTTTTCAAATGAAAAACAACAAAATAACTTGTTCCTTATCAATAATTTTATAAATAAATTATCGTTATCAATATGGAACCGCAAAATTTAATAGTGTGAGAGGTCGTCCAGCTCCTTTAGCACTTCGTTTAACGATGCTTCTGAATCATCGACCAGACAAACCAGGTTCCCAATACTGCATACGGTCATCTGAGCACCACGTACGATCCATCCCCTGGGAGGCGTCCAACCATTAACCTGCGTGAACATGGATAACTGATCAGCATTTGCCTGTGTTAGTCGCTTATAGTCATGGGCAAAGCTAACGAGCATGTTTAATCCGTTTTCATCCATCATGCCATAGCCTTCCACTAGCTGACCGTCATCCCTGAACTGAGCTACTACCTGGACTCCATCGACTGCTAGTAATCGCTTGATCATTATCGACTCCTTTACTCGGCCAGGGCCTGATAAGCTGCCTCATAGTCCGCCTTATTGTTCTCCAGGACCACCCCTTTTGTACCCTGTACGACGGCAGACCAGTCCATGCCCATTAATGTAAAGCCTCCGATAGGATAAAACCCGCCCATTCCAGTCAAAGATTCCCAGCCCCTGGCCTGCATGGTCGCGATAGACAAATTGGCCACACAGACATGGCTCAGCATATCCAGTGTCTGTTCGTTCATATCACAGCCATCTGCAAGCTGATGAGAGACTAGTTCACCGCTATCTGAAAATTCAAACGCTGCAACCGCACCATCAAGGTCCATCAGATTATTGAGTTCAGCCATTATGTTTCTCCTGTGAAATTGGATTTTTACCTAGATCAGGTCATCAGATGAATGAGCAAGCTCATCATGCATGTAATGCAGAACCTTATTGAAGTCGGCCTTAGTGTTATCCATAAAGCAGAAAACATTATGGACGACACAAACAGAAAAGGCCGGACCTCGCACTGCCCAGCCCTTACCTGGCACCAGGCCGCAGTCCTGGGTGCAGAACGTACCCAGCATGTCGGCCTCCATATGGGTCCCCATTGATGTTGAACGACACATAATGGAGGCCATACGAGCCATTTCTTCACTCATATTGCCCTGATAGGTATACCGGTCACCACGAAACGAAAACTCGCCCGCAGCCACCATACCCGGCATTTCCATTAGATTGGAGATTACACTCATAGCCCCTCCCGGTTAATTAAAAGACGAATCTAGGGCGTGGCTTTTTATGCTTCTTTCTTCTCATTGTTCGCCCCACTCAGTATCATATTGAGCAATACTGATGCCCTGATTTTTTATTCTTGCTCTATTTATTTAGTCGATCATTCACGAAATTCCAACATTTATACACATATCATTTATGAAATATGAATATCCCTCCCTCTTAAAACGACTGATTGCCATCATTTACGACGGTTTTTTATTGTTCGGCGTGTTGTTTTTTGCCGCGTTAATTCCTTCCCTGATCTATGGCGGTCCTATACAACATCCCCTGTTCAGTCTTTATCTGTACCTGGTTACTTATCTATTTTTTGGCTGGTTCTGGACCCATGGTGGACAAACCCTGGGCATGAAGGCCTGGCGCCTCAAGCTAATCAGTAAGGATGGAGGCAATATCGGCTGGGACAAGGCCCTGATACGTTTTCTGTTTGCCAGCCTCTCATGGCTGATTCTGGGAATGGGCTTTCTCTGGGCCCTGTTTGATCGGAATAAACAGACCCTGCATGATCATCTATCGAGATCACAACTCATACAGCTACCCAGGTAAACGCCATGATCGGTTTTACCCGAAAAATCTCATCGCTTCGCTCAGCGGATTCGTCGCAGAGCGATCACAGCAACGGCCATGAACACCAGGAGCGGCAAACTGGCACTCAGAAAGGGGGGTAGCCCGTACACCAGCCCCATGTGATTCAGCATGCGGTTAAACATATAAAATCCGACGCCTATGAGGATGCCGAAGAATAATCGCTGCCCGAAACCTCCGGAACGTTGAGATGAAAAAACAAAGGGCATCGCAATCAGTAACATCACCAGGCTGGACAGTGGCGTTGTAAACCTGACCCAGAATGCCAGTTCATATCGTGCCGCATCCAGATTATTCTGTTGTAAATACCGGACATACTGAGACAGGGAGTAGGCCGACATCTTTTCCGGGGAGACCACGACGACGCTAAAGAGCTCGGGAGACAACAGACGTTTGACCTGGTACTCGTCGAAATGCTCATACTTGATATTCAGACCGTCCTGTACGGCCTTGCGTACATTAAACAGCCTCCATTCATCGCTCTGTTTGTTATAGGACGCCCTGGGCGCATAAACAGCTGACCTGACCTGCATCTCCTGATCCAGCTCGTAAATGGACACACCCTGAAGGTTCAAGCCTGGCAGGACCTCTCGAATCCCGATGAAATTATTCCCCTCGCGCACCCAGAGGCGGGTCTTGCCGGTAGATAACAGGCTCCCGGTCTGTGCTGCCACCTTCATGCTCTCGGCCTTTTCGTCACCCATGGGAGCCAGCAACTCCCCTACGGCGATAGCCACCAGCATCAGGGCCAGGCCAGCACCGAGAACGGAACGAACGATCTTACTAATCGGCACCCCGGCTGCTCGAATGGCAATGAGCTCAGAATGGGTCGCCATGGCTCCCAGGCTTAACAGCCCCCCCAGCAACATGGCGGTGGGAAAGAAGTCATACATGCGCCTGGGTAGTGTCAGGAAGATATACCAGAGCACCTGCGCAAGACCGAAGTCACCTTTGCTCTGGCTGTTGTATTCATAGATGAAGGCCATCAGGGCATCCAGTGATGCCAGAACCAGCAAGGCACTAATGACACCCAGGGTGACATTCCGGGACAAATACCCGTTGAGTTGCTTCACGCCGGCCTCCTCAGAAGGCGTTGTTTGATGGTCCAGCGCAGGCCATATTCACGGAAAATCAGGGCCACAATCAGACAAAGCATGAGGGCATGCACCCACCAGGTACCGACCCAGGGAGAGACCTCGCCCTTGACGACCCAGCTCTTGGAGATCACCAGAAAGTTGGAATAGAGACCATAGATGACTACAGCAATGGCCAGTTTGCCGTAGCGGCCCTTACGCGGCGAGGTATAACTCAGGGGCACGGCCAGCATGGCCAGTAATAAGGCAGAAATGGGAAAGCTCAAACGCCACTGAATCTCGCCCAGGTGTTTAAGGTCATCAGAACCCCAGATCTCATCAATGGTCATGGCATCCAGGGTGCGAGTCTCTCGCCCACTCACCTCCGGTAATAAAATCCCATGGCGTTCAAACTGTAGCCTAGACACCCCACCCTGATTCGCTTGTGCGTCATAACGGCTACCATCTTCCAGCAACAGATAGCGTCGCTTGGTTTCCGGGTCTTCATACTGACGCGCAAGTTTGCCCGTTATGATCACATCCTTATCTTTTTCCACCATGCTGATGAAGATATTCTTAAGCTCCATGCGGTCGTCCGAGATATCCTGTACATACAACACTCGGGTTCCACCGGCATCAGCAATAAATCGCCCGGGCGTGATGCCGACGATATCCGTTCGTTTGCTGGCCCTCTCCTTAATGTCATCACTGATCATGACCACCTGCGGCAATACATAAAAGACCATGACCGTCAGGAACGCGGCCGTTATCACAGCCAGCAGGAATACCGGCCGCAGGATATCACTATAACCAAAACCCACGGCACGCAGGGCTGCCATCTCGCTGTCACGATATAGACGGCCCAGGCTGAGCAGCACGGCTATGAACAGGCTCACCGGGATCAGCAATACCACCCCCTTGAAACTAACCATCGTCAGGAGGGTAAAAATGATGTCGTGGGGAATCTTCCCCTCGGCCGCCTCACCCAGGAGCCGAATATAAAGATTTCCGATAAGAATCAGTAGCAAAACCAGCGTCACGGCAATCAGAGAACTGAAAATCTCGCGCGCTATGTACTTGTCCAGTAAGGTGGGAAACAAAAAAACAGTTCCTCAGGTGATAAAAGCTTGGAATTCACATAAAATCTGCAATCTGGTGCATTACCTGATCGAGACCTACTGCAGGCAAAGTTAACCCAGTCTGTTTCTGCCTGCAAACCCTGGAGCATTGAATGGAATATTCAGTTAAGAGTGGAAGCCCTGAAAAACAGCGTACCTCCTGTGTTGTGATCGGCATTTTTCATAACCGTCGCCTCTCCACAGCTGCCAAAGCGGTCGACAAGGCCAGCGATGGCTATATCAGCAATCTGATGCGCCGTGGTGACTTCGAAGCCGATACCGGGGATACCCTGATGCTGTTTCAGGTTCCCAACATGCTCTGTGATCGCGTATTACTGGTTGGTTGTGGTAAAGAACGGGAATTCGACGCCCGTGCATTCGATAAGGTCATGCGTGCCGCCTCTGAGCAGCTCAACAAGAGTGGCGCTACCGAGGCTGTTACCTATATCACCGAGCTCGCGCTCAAGGGACATGATACCGACTGGAAGATCCGCCGCGCCATCATCGATACCGAGGAATCCGTTTATAGTTTCAATCAGCTGAAATCTAAAAAGTCTGATCAACGCCGCCCCCTCAAGCGACTCATCCTGAGCGTGGCCACCCGTCGCGACCTGCCTCTGGGTGAAATCTCCGTGCGCGAGGGCATGGCCATAGCCAGCGGCATGCGCCTGACCAAGGACCTGGCCAACCTGCCGGGTAATATCTGTAAACCCGAATATCTCGCCGAGCAGGCCCGGTTCCTGAAAAAGGCCTATCCGGACCTGAAGATTTCCATCCTGGATGAACAGGAAATGGAAGAACTCGGCATGGGTGCCCTGCTGGCCGTCGGGCGTGGCAGCGTCAACCCGCCCCGCCTCATTGTCATGGAATATCGTGGCGCGGATAAAAAACAGAAACCCGTGGTCCTCGTCGGTAAAGGCATCACCTTTGATACCGGAGGTATCTCACTCAAGCCAGGCGAGGCCATGGATGAGATGAAATACGATATGGGCGGCGCCGCCAGTGTCTTTGGCGCTCTCAAGGCCTGTAGCGAGATGCAGCTGCCCATGAACGTAGTGGGCGTCATCGCGTCTGCCGAAAACATGCCCGATGGTAATGCCAGCAGGCCCGGTGATATCGTCACCACCATGTCGGGCCAGACGGTGGAAATTCTTAATACCGATGCCGAGGGTCGCCTGGTCCTCTGTGATGCCCTCACTTATGTCAAAAAATTTGATCCGGAAGTGGTCATCGATATCGCAACCCTGACCGGGGCATGCATAATCGCACTGGGCGCCCATGCCAGCGGCATGCTCAGTAACCATAGCCCCCTGGCAAACGATCTCATTAGCGCCGGCAAGGCCAGCTTTGACCGTATCTGGGAATTACCCCTATGGGACGATTACCAGGAGCAGCTGGACAGTAATTTTGCCGACTTTGCCAATATCGGTGGCCGTCCCGCCGGGACCATCACCGCCGCCTGTTTCCTGGCCCGCTTTACCCAGAAATATCACTGGGCACATCTGGATATTGCCGGTACGGCCTGGAAAAGCGGTAAAGAGAAAGGAGCCACTGGCCGTCCCGTGCCATTACTAATGCAATACCTCATGGATCGTGCCTCAGAACAAGCCAAGACATGACACGAATCGATTTCTACATCCTGCAGCAACATGAGGCACGAGGACGTGAACTGATGGCCTGCAAGATTGCGGAAAAGGCCTGGCAGCAACAGCACCGGGTGCATATCCATACCACATCGCGTGCCCAGTCACAGCAGATCGATGATCTGTTATGGACCTTCAAGGATGGAAGCTTCATACCCCATGAACTGGGCACCGAGTCAGGAGAGCTCTGCCCCATCAGTATCAGCCATGAGTCAGAACCCGCCTGTCATGATGTACTGATCAATTTAGCAACGGATGTGCCCTTCTTTTTCAGCCGTTTTGAGCGCGTCTCGGAAATCATCGAACCGGTACCCGAGTGCCAGGAATCCGGACGGAAGCGTTATCGTTTCTACCGTGACCGAGGCTATGAACTCGAGACACATAAGATCGGGAGTCGCACATGAGCAATGAAAACGAAGATCTACAGGATATCCCGACCCTGACTGACGTCGTCAAGCCTGGCAATCCCAGTCTGATCTTCAACCTCAGTCCTCCCCCTTCATCGGGAGAACCCGAAGAAGAGGCTGAAGACGAGACCGAGAATATTGATGAAGGAATATTATTAGAGACAGCGACAGAAGCAGAAGCAGAAGCAGAAGCAGAAGCAGAAGCAGAAGCAGAAGCAGAAGCAGAAGCAGAAGCAGAAGCAGAAGCAGAAGCAGAAGCAGAAG
>JANTGN010000064.1 GCA_024762895.1 Thiotrichales bacterium | reverse complement strand
TCTCAGCCTCATCCAGGATCTGGCCACGAAACTCCAATACGCCACCCAGCTTCCCACCAGTGATGTAATCCGTAATCGGTACACTGGCACCGTTGTTAATAATACTGATATCAGGCTGATAGGGATCGAGGCCCTGAGGTTGCGCGCTTAGCTGACTCGCCTGATTCCCCAGCACCAAGGACTGGCCGTTACCAATAAAGACGTTTAGTGAGCCATCATCCTGCTCGACGGTACGTACCGACACCAGTTCACTGAGCTGACTGACCATGGCATCGCGCTGATCCAGCAAATCATTAGGGGTCTGTCCAACTGCACGACCCTTTGCGATGACGATATCCTGGTTAATATCCGCCAGGGACTGGGCCAGGCTGTTGATCTCCTGAACATAGTTGGTGATCTGACCATTGGCGTCGGCACGAATGGATTCCATGCGGTCATACAGATAGGCAAAACGGTCAGAAAGGGATTCACCCTCGGTCAGCAGGATCTGGCGAGCCGCCGTCGACGTAGGGTCATTGGAGACTTCCTGTACCGCATTAAAGAAATTCTCCAGGCCCGGGCTCAGGCCAACCTGCTCATCCGCCAGGAGATTGTCGACCTGCACGGCGAGATTGTAATAGGTATTGGAAGACTCAAAGGCGGAGGTACTGGACTGCACCTGCCCTAACACGAACTCGTTATAAATACGCCGCGTTGACGCCGCATCCACGCCGCTACCGATCCAGCCACCCGGCCCGACTTGTGGCAAGCGCTGTTCAAACTGGGTCAGCTGTCGGCTGTAACCCGGCGTGTTCACATTGGCTATGTTGTGACTGGTCGTATTCAGGGCCGACTGGAAGGCCTGCAGGCCTGAGACACCAATACCAAAGAGTCCGCTGGCCATAATCAGAATCCCCCTGAATGGGAGTTAAAGTTCGGGATTTCGTCAAGCATCATGTTTTCCTCGATCATGATATCGGCAGCCTTTCGGAAAACTTTAGCTCTGCCGTTACATCATTGAATTCCCCACGTCCCAGAATGGACAGGATTTTATTGGCATAGTTCGGATCGGTGGCATATCCGGCCTCCTGCAGCCCCCTGACAAAACCGGCCGCATCCTGCTGAGAGATGGCCTGATCATATCTGCCATTCCCCTTAAGGAAACGGACATAATCCTGCAATCCCTCTTCAAGTGAATCATAGGCACGAAAGACCGCCGCCTCTTTCTGGGCCAGCCCATCACGGTACTCCAGGGTCTGTACCCGTACCGTCCGGCCTTCCCAGTCAGGCCCCGCCTTGATGCCAAATAGATTGAAACTACTACGACCTTCAGGCAACTGCATCTGGTGCTTGCCCCACCCTGTTTCCAGGGCGGCCTGGGCCACTATGGCCTCGGCAGGCACTCCAAGATCACTGGCCGCCTGGTTCGCCCTGGGTAGCAGTTCTCGAATAAAGTCCTCGGGCGTTTCGGGTTGCCAGTTAGCAGCTGCCAGGGGTTCCTTTACGGACTGCGTGCGAGCGGCAGCAACTTGCCGACCCACCGAACCCAGGGTTTGTGCTGTTGGGGAATTCGGTATGGGTGGCTCCTTGCCGCCCAACTGGCTGACGATGTGCTCTGCCAGGCCGACGCCCCCCTTCTTTGCCATGTCCAGAGCGAGTTGCTGATCCATCATATCTCGATATTGTTGCATGGCATCACTATTGAAGATCTCATCCTCCGCGGGGCTGGCCTCACGCATGGATTTAAGCATCATCTGAATAAAAAGAGATTCAAACTGGGCAGCAATCTCTTTCAGCGCCTCTTCGCCACCCTCCCTGCCCTGGGCACGTAACTGCGCCAGTCCTCGAAAATCGACGATAGAATCTGTACTTGCGATCGGTGCCGTCATTGCTTTGCCATCACATCAGATAACGATCAGCTCTGCCTTCAGGGCACCCGCCGTCCTCAGTGCTTCCAGGATGGCGACCAGATCACCGGGAGCGGCACCCACATCATTAACGGCCTTAACGATCTCATCCAGTCCTACGCCAGGACTGAACAGGAACATGCGGCTGTCCTCTTCCTCCACCTGTACCTGAGTCTGGGGCGTCACAACCGTCTCACCCTGAGATAAGGGGCCGGGCTGACTGACCTGGGCTTCTTCCGAAATGGTGACAATCAGGCCGCCATGCGACACAGCGGCCGGTCGTACTCTGACTTCATTGCTGATGACCACGGTACCCGTACGCGAATTGATAATGACACGGGCCGGCGCCTCGCCAGGATCCACATTAAGTTTTTCCAGCATGGAGACAAAGGCAACTCGCTGGCTGGGATTAACCGGTGCCCTCACCCGCACCGTCGCCCCATCCAGGGATTCGGCGGTACCCTGCCCCAGACTATTATTCACCGCCTGTGTAAGACGGGAGGAGGTTGTGAAATCCGCGGTATGCAGATTGAGAAAGACCGAGTCACCACTAGCAAACGGATTTTCAATACTGACCTCCACGGTACCCCCTGAAGGGATACGACCGGCACTGGGGATATTGATGGTAATACTTGAGCCATCCCTGCCCGAGGCATCGAGCCCACCCACGACCAGGTTACCCTGCGCCATGGCATAGGTCTGACCATCACCACCTTTTAATGGGGTCAGCAACAGGGTGCCGCCACGCAGGCTTTTCGCGGTACCCAGTGAGGATACCGTGACATCGATATGCTGCCCGGCCTTGGCAAAGGGTGGCAACTCGGCCGTGACCATGACCGCTGCGACATTTTTCAACTGTGGATTCACATTGGTCGGTACAGTGACGCCTAACTGTTCGAGCATATTCTTGATACTTTGCAACGTGAAGGGTGTCTGAGTGGTCTGATCACCCGTACCGCTCAATCCCACCACCAGCCCATAACCAATCAGATGGTTTGAACGTACTCCGGCCACCGACGCCAGGTCCTTGATACGCTCAGCCTGCGCAGGAGTGGTCAAAGCAACCAGTAACAAACCAGTCAGCACTATTCCTGTTTTTCTTAACGCTGCGTTCATCATGTCTTTCACCTAGAAGGGCCATACCTTGCTGTTGAAGAAACGTCCCAACCAGCCCTGGGTATTGGCATCATTAACGGCACCCGTGCCGCCATAAAAGATCTCGGCATTCGCCACCTTGGTGGAATCCACCATGTTGTTCGGCTCTACATCTTTCAGTCGTACCACACCACGCAGGCGTACGTATTCCCTGCCCTGATTCAGTTGTATCCACTTTTCACCCTGAACACGCAGGTTCCCATTAGCCATGACCTCTGCCACGGTAACCGAAATATAACCAGACAACTGATTACTCTGGCTACTGGAACCCGCACCATCGAAACTATTCGATGAGCTGATTGACGTATTCAAAATAGGCTGGCCATTCAGCGTGACCGGCGCACCGAACACGGTTGGATCCAGCAAGTTCAGTTCCGAATCTTTTTCGGTACTGGTATTGGCCGATTTTGAGGCGTTGGTCCGTTCCGTCAGCACCACGGTCAGCACATCCCCTACCTGACGGGCCTTGTTGTCGGTGAACAGGGACATGCCTGCGCCCCTTTGATAAATGGCCCCGTTGAATTGCTGCTGCGATGCCGGTACGACGGGGGTCACTGGAGCAAAGTTTGCATTGTCGCCGGGCTTAGGACCTTCTATGGTTGCACAGCCCGTGGTCATCATGCTCATGGCCATCATCATTCCAAGACCAATGACTTGTTGTGTTTTGCTGGAGATTGTTTTGTGTTTCATCTCCCTGACTCCTAGATATTATTCGTGATGTACTGAAGCATCTGGTCAGCTGTAGAGATGGATTTTGAATTCATTTCATAAGCGCGTTGCGTCTCAATCATATTGACCAGTTCTTCTGCGATATTAACGTTCGAGGTCTCCAGGGCACCCTGCATTAGAGAACCCAGGCCGTTCAGACCTGGCGTACCAGTAAGCGGCGCACCACTGGAAAGACTTTCCAGAAATAGATTTTGCCCCATAGGCTGCAAACCGGGAGGATTGATGAAATCTGCAGTCTGAATGGCGCCTACCTGGGTAGGCGTGGTCTGGCCTGCCTGTAGGACACTGACCGTTCCATCTTCGCCAATCGTAATACTCAGCGCCCCGGTAGGAATGGCAACACCCGGCACCAGGAGATACCCATCGGGCGTTACCATCTGCCCCTGTTCATCCAGGTTAAAGGCACCATCACGTGTGTAGGCCAGGTTGCCATCAGGTAGCTGCACCTGGAAGAAACCTCGCCCTTCAATGGCCATGTCCAGTGAACCACCCGTCTGAACAAAACTGCCTTCTGTAAAGATTTTTTGTGTAGAGACGGTACGAACCCCGGAGCCCAGGTTCAGACCCGTAGCCAGCTTGTTATTCTGGGTATTCTGGGCCCCTACCTGACGCACGTTCTGATACATCAGGTCTTCAAAATTGGCCCGGTCTCGCTTGAAGCCAGTGGTATTGACATTGGCCAGGTTATTGGCTGTGACCGACATGCGCACCTCCTGTGCATCCAGCCCTGTCTTTGAAACCCATAGTGATCGCATCATGGTGAAACTCTCCTTTAACTCGACCGCATCAGCTGGTTGATGGAATCATCATTTTCACCAGCCGTGCGCATCATCTTGACCTGCATTTCAAACTGACGGGAGAGACTGATCATATTGACCAGGGCATCCACCGTATTGACGTTACTATTCTCAAGGGTACCGGTCACCAGCGTGACGTTGGCATCGGCTTCAGCCGGCTCGCCACCATTCAGACGAAACAATCCATCATCACCCTTGATCAGCTGATCGGGATCGGGGTTAACCAGTTTGATCCGATCCACATCGGTCAGTGTCTGTGGCCCAGACCCCTGTGGCCTGATGGTAATGGTGCCATCGGAACCGATTTCAACATGCTGTTCTTCCGGCAGGGTAATAAAGCCCTGGTTACCGAGTACCGGTAGGCCGGTTGCCGTCATCAGCATGCCGTTATTGTCCTTGCGCAGATTTCCGGCGCGGGTATAGACCTCCGTACCATCAGGCCCCTGCGCAGCGATCCAGCCCTCACCGTTAATAGCCACATCCAGCGCACGCCCTGTTGCAACAAAGTTTCCCTGTTCCAGGTTGCTACCCAGACCATCCGTTTCTGTATAGATTCGGGTATTCTGTATACCCGGCCCATGAACCTGTCTCTGAACCATTGCCTCAAAATCAGAACGAAAACCGGTGGTATTCGCATTTGCCAGATTATTCGAATTGACTGCCTGTGAACGCATGATTTCTTTTGCGCCCGACATCGCCACATAGAGAAAACGGTCCATGAGTCCTGCCTCAATTAACGGAGGTTAATGATTGTTTGAGTTAAGGTATCCGCTGTGGAGATGACCTCGGCATTGGCCTGATAGTTACGTTCAGCAACAATCAGATTCACCAGTTGTTCAGACAGATCGACATTGGATGCCTCAAGGCTGCCGGACTGGATCAGACCAAAACTGCCTGCCCCTGCCTCACCCAATTGCAAATCACCTGAACTGTAGGTCTGCGCCCAGGCGTTATCACCTAACTGCTGTAGACCCTGCTTATTAGCAAAATCGCCCAGGGCGACCCTTCCTAATGCCAGGGCCTGTCCATTGGTGTAACGCGCGAAGATTGTACCTGTTTCATCGATATTGATTGAGTTCAGGCGGCCGGTCGTATAGCCGTCCTGGGTCAGTGCGTTAACCGCAAACTGGTCACCGTACTGAGTACTACCAGCATAGTCGTAGGTAATGTTGAGTGGGTTGGCCCCTGGTATAGCATAGGCGTCATAAATGATCGGACTGCCACCGGCCAGCGTACCATCGGGATTAAAAGTCATATTGGTCTGCGCCAGACCGCCGGCCGTTACGTTATTGGCCGGAGCCGTACCATCGATGTAGAGACTCACATCCCAGCTGTTGGTGACGGAATCGATCTTGCGAAAATAAGTCGTCGCGGTATGACTGGCGCCAAGTGAATCAAAGACATTCAGCGAAGTGGAATAGCTGTAAGTGGTGGGATCCGTCGGGTCGATGGCACCGGCTCCTAGATCCGGAGCCTGCGCGCTCAGGTTCAACAGAATATCGACATTAGCGGTTGCATTGGGTGGGGCGTCACCGCTCTGTAATTGCAGGTCACTCAGTGAACCTGTATTAAAAGTCGGTATGTTTGGATCAACCACGTCATAGACCTGCAGACGTTGTGACTGCGCATTCACCATATAACCCTCACGATCAACATTCAGGGCGCCATTTCTGGAATAGACCTGGGTACCCCCATCGCTGTAAATCAGGAAACCCTGACCGTTCACCGCGACGTCCAGTGCATTCCCGGTAAATTCCAGGTTACCCTGATCAAACTGCTGGGCAACCTGGGAGACGGTCACACCATCACCCACGGCAGTCTTACTCAGTCCACCAAATGAGGCCGCAAAGACATCGGCAAATTCGGTACGAGACTCCTTAAAACCGACCGTACTCGCATTTGCAATATTATTACTCGTGACCGACAGGTCAGTTGACGCGGCATTCAGTCCACTTAGTGCGATATTGAAGGCTGACATTACACTTCTCCCCTGGTTATCCGATACGTCTTACGTTAGAAAAATCGACACTACCCAGAGTCCTGGTGTCCAGTGTCATACCACTATTATTCCGACCCAGTTCTACGCTCAGCACCTGGGTATTGAGATAGGTTTCAGCGGCCACGGTTGAGGTCCCGCTACGTGCCTCAGCCTCTACGCGATAGAGTCCTGTATTCACCGGGTTACCCTGGTTATCCAGGCCATCCCATTCGAACTCAACCATGCCGGATTCCTGACTGCCCATCCGTTCGCTACGAACAAGCTGCCCTGAGGCACTATATATATTCAGGGTGACCTCATTGGCCGACATGGGCACATCGACGGCTCCCCGCATGGTTTCGCCTGCAACATAAATTCCCGACTCGGCAGGCACCGTCACTTCGCGACCAATGAGACTGGCGGCCTCCAGGGTCTGACTGGACAGGAGATTATTGGAAAAACTATTGAACGACTCCTGTAGATCACCGATCCCAGAGACCGTACTGAACTGAGCAATCTGCCCCAGAAAGTCCCCGCTCTCCATCGGTTTAAAGGGGTCCTGGTTTTTTAACTGGGTGGTCATGAGTTTCAGAAAATCTTCCTGCCCCAGATCACCACCATTTTTATTCTCTTCCAGGGTTCTGGATAGACCCAGATCCTGAAACAACTGATTATCGGAAACTGAAGCAACCATGACTAAACTCCTTTATTACTGACCAAGTTTCAGCGTTGCCAGAATTAATTGCTTGGCTGTATTCATGACTTCGACATTAGTCTTGTAGCTGCGTGATGCAGAAATCATATTCGCCATTTCTTCGGCAATATTAACGTTGGAACGATAGACATAACCCTCTTCATCGGCCAGCGGATTATTGGGCTCATAACTGGGCATATTAGGGGCCTCGCTTTCAACAACACCCTTAACGGAGACGGATGCCGTCGCCTGTTGTGCCGGTGTGGCAAACTGATCAAAAACTGCTGCAAAGACAGGATTCCTCGCGCGATAGGCGGTGTCTGGAGAACTACTGATCGACTCAGCATTGGCCATATTCGAGGCAATGGTGTTTAAACGCAGGGACTGCGCACTGAGCCCCGAACCCGCCACGTCAAAGATTTTGTACATACTCATATTCATTCACCTCGAATCGCGCCGATGAGGCTGCCAAATTTTCGATTGAGGATGTTGAGCGTGGTCTGATACTGGACGGAATTTTCGGCATAGGCCGTCTTCTCCAGTTGCGTATCCACGGTATTGCCATCCAGCGACGGTTGAAGGGGAATTCGATATTGCGTCTCGGGATGTCCACCCGGTGCAGTACCAGAGATATGATTATGATGCGTGGTTTTTAACTGATCGGTACGCGCCTGCCCAGCAGTGGCCTGAGCCAGGGCATTTTTAAAATCGATATCACGCGCCTTGAAATTAGGCGTGTCCGCATTGGCGATATTTGACGCCAGTACCTCACTTCTCTGAGCGCGAAGGGTCAGCGCCTCATCATGGATACCCAGTGCAGAATCGAAATTTATCGACATTTTCCGCTCCAACTTTAATTGGTCTTGCACCAACTAAAGCAGTGAGCGTGCCAACTTTTATTAACCACTTAATAAACAATGAGTTATAAGTTTTTCAGGCAGGAAGGGAATAGAAAAAACAATAGAAAGCGGCAAAAAAATGCCGTGAGGCGGCAAAATTCCGACGGGATTTATTTGAGCCGGTAAAGCACCCCGGGGTTACAGCGAATCATTTCAAAGGCATCGGAGTAATTGGAAAGCGATTCTGAGGCCCCAAGAAACAGAAAGCCACGAGGACTGAGTGTCTGGCGTATGCGCTCGAGTATGTCTCTTTTATTTTCTGGAGAAAAATATATGAGTACATTGCGACAAAAGACAATATCGAACTTGCCCAGCAAGCTATAGCTCTGCAACAGATTCATTTCTCTAAAACTCGCCCTGGCCTTGATATTGGCATTGACCTGCCAGCACTCCCCTGCCTGCTGAAAGAACTTCTGCTTACGCTCAGGCGACAGACCCCGCGTCATGGCCAGGTTATCGTAACAACCCTTCTGGGCGGCCTTGACGATACCCGCCGATATATCCGTGCCCACGATGCGGACATCCCCTCGCATCTTGCCCGGGTTTTTAGTGCGATACTCTTCAGTCGCCATACTAATGGAATAGGCCTCCTGCCCGGATGAACAGGCAGAAGACCAGACCTTGATGCCACCGACCTTGCTCTCAAGCTCTGGAAATATGGTGCTCTGGAGGATATCGAAGGGAAAGGCATCGCGAAACCAGAAGGTCTCATTGGTTGTCATCGCTTCAATGACACGTTCGCGCAATCGAGGCTCGGGGCGACCAACAATCTTCTGGATCAGGTCACCAACGGTCGGTACATTGAACTCCTCAAGAAGACCGGTCAGACGGCTGGACACCAGGTAATGCTTGTTATCACCCAGCATCAGCCCACAGTGCTGCTCAAGAAATTCCTTGAAACTATTGTATTCGTTGAGGCTGATCTGGCTGGACAAATTGTGTCCCCTGACTATGGGCAGAAAAGAAAATCATTGTAAGCAGTTTTCAAACCTAAGGGAATCAGTTTGACTGGTGCACCGCGTGACTCTGTATCTTGTCCAGAACTGCCTGGGCCAGTTCATCGGCCTTGAATTTTGGCAGGAACTCATCCGCGCCTACCTTTTCAACCATGGCATTATTAAACACACCACTCAGGGAAGAATGCATAATGACATACAGGTCCTTGAGACGGGGATCGTTACGAATCTCCGCAACCAGGGTATAACCATCCATTTCCGGCATCTCGATATCTGAAATTATCAGCGATATCTCATCATGCAGAGTGCCAGCTTCTGCCCAGCCCTGCAGTTGTTCTAGGGCATCACGACCATCTTTGGCCAGGACACACTCAATATCCACCTGACTCAGGGCGCGCTTGACCTGGTTGCGAGCCACCAGGGAATCATCCGCTACCAGCACCTTACGCAGGACGTTAGACTCAGTTGATACCTGCTCCTTGATATCATCCGACACGTCTTTGACCGAACCCACGACCTCTTCGAGGACCTTCTCGACGTCGACGATCTCAATCAGCTCACCTTCGACATTGGTGATGGCCGTGAGATAGCTGCCACGTTGAGCCCCCTTGGGCGGCGGCATGATCTCTTCCCAGTTGCAGTTGAGTATACGGTCCACTTCCGTGACCAGGAATCCCTGAACATAACGATTGAACTCGGTAATGATGACAAACGCCGAGTCCAGATCCGTGATTGGCGGATAACCCAGGGCCGAGGCAAGATCAATAACCGGAATGGTCTTGCCGCGCATATTACCGATTCCCACCACATTAGGGTGAGAGTCCGGGAGACGTTTGAGCTTGGGACAGGGGATGACCTCACGAACCTTAAACACGTTGATGGCATAACGCTGCCGGACGCTGAGACGAAAGAGCAACAGCTCTAATCGGTTCTTGCCCACCAGCTGGGTACGTTGATTGACACCATCAAGTAATCCGGCCATGAATTATTACTCCTGTCTAAATGATTTCTAGCGTGATTCAACCTTGTATCGGCAGCGTGGGCAGATTACTTGAATAAAGACCTTTGGCATCAAGGCACAAATATTGCAGCACCCAAATCACATTCGTTGTACTAGTTATGTGGAGTAAAGCACATGCCAGCATTTCTGAAAACAAGTCTACCCCTGCAAATGCATAAAATGATGCATTCAGCAGGTCTTAGCATTTCGGAAAATGGATACAAAACCCTTATAGATAGCCATTCTAAGCGTCCTGGCCCTTATGCTACTCAAGTATTGATGACTCGATCCGACAATCACTGCAACTTAAAACCCGCTTGCGTCAAATTTACGGCAGCCTATGAATCCCCCTGCCCTATTAAGCCGCCAGGAATCAATAATCTGACGCACACCGACTACGGGACGACTTACCCATGAATATCTTGATATTCAAAACTCGACCAGGGAAAACGTTTGCTGGACAGGGGTTGATTGGGCTTTTATGCCTGCTCCTGATGAGCAGTCCTACACAGGCTCAGACGACCTGGGAGCCCCATGATCGGATAGTACGATCAGCCACAGAATATCTGAATTCATTACCTCCATTAGACCCCAGGCAGACGCATGTCGAAATCAAACCTGCCAGACTGGATGCCAGGCTAAAACTCCCGGCCTGCGGGGCTCCATTGCAAAGTCAGCTCATGGGGCAGCAAAAACCCCTGGGTAGAGTCATCGTCGAAGTTCAATGTGAGAGTGAGAAACCCTGGAAGGTACGCCTGCCCGCTCAGATTTCGGTATTCGTACCCGTGGCCGTCACCAGCAAGCCCGTAGCGCGCAATCAGAAATTATCAAGATCAGATATTATTCTAGAAGATCGCGACATTTCAAAGCTAAATAGGGGGTATTACAGTAAAAAAGATGAGGTTATGGGTCTGATCACACGCCACCAGATTCGCTCGGGTATTGTTATCGATCCAGGCCAGATACGCCCCCCCTACCTGGTGCAAAGAGGACAGACAGTCCGCATTGTGGCAAAGACCCCCACTTATGAGGTCGCGATGCATGGCAAGGCCCTGTCCAATGGCGCCCTGGGTGAAGTGGTACGGGTTAAGAACACAAAATCCAATCGCGTGGTAGAAGGCATGGTGACGGCGCAGGGGGTTATTGAGATAGCACATTACCAATAGACTATCTAAGATATTGATTTATAATGCACTTACAGACACATTATATAATGTTACAAAAAATCCTAAAGTTTTATGGCTGCTGGCCGCTAACTAGTATGATGAATACTTACTCGATGTTTCACAGGATGAAATCATGAAAATCGACCTTAATAAAGACCTGGCTCAGTCACAGGTTCAGAATTCAGGCAAAGGCGGTGAAACTGCGAGCGTGCGCCCCTCTCCCGACGCACGTGGACAGCAGGAGCCCGGCTCCACCCCCAACAACGCAGACCGTGTTGACCTTTCTGATACCGCCCTGAAACTCAGCCAGCTGGATACGGCACCCGAAGATAACAGCGATCGTATCGCTGCCCTGAAGGCCGCTATCGATAATGGAACCTATGAGATTAACGCCACCCAGGTGGCAGAAAAGCTCATGGACATGGAAGGCCTGGTTTAGACCATGACACCCAGGGCTCACAAGGAACAGATCGCCAGCGTGCTGAAACAGCAGATTGATGCTGCGAACGCCCTGCAAGACCTGCTTAGCCAGGAACGTGCCGCCCTGGAATGCCGTGACCTTGAGACCTTTGACAAAATTGTTGCCCAGAAACAGGGGCAGGTTGCACAGCTGGATGACCTGGAACGCTCACGTAAAAATCTGGTCCAGCAATCGGGTTATCCGGGTGAGCCAGAAAAATTTGGCGAATACCTGTTCGCCGTAGACCAGGACGACACCTTAACTCCACTCTCCGAACGACTGAAAAATATCCTGAGTGAGTGCTTCCAGTTAAACAGGATTAATGCCGGCATGGTTGAATTGAGCTATCACTATCTAAACCAGTCTCTGGCTGTTTTACGTGGCACGGAAGGCCTTCAGAAAGACACCTATGGCCCACAGGGCAAGCACATCGAATCTGCTGATTCGCAGCGTACGATCGCGAAGGTCTAATTTCATTTACTTTTTCTCGACCCTTCATTTAATCTAGACCTTTCAATTTAATACACCTCTAAATGTCGGCATGGCCCAAATACCATCTGAACAGCACAATGATAAAAAGGTTTCAGATTTCAGAGGCATGCGGCGCATCCTCGATGGCCTGATCAATTCACGATCCCTGCTCACCATTATCATTGGTGATAAAGAGCATGAGTTCTATTCCAGCGCTGTACTTGCCGTCTACCCCGATGAACAACAGTTTGTAATGGATGAACTCAATCCTGAGATTGGTCATAAGCGGCTGCTCGAAAGTAGAACGCTTAAGGCCTATGCACTGCTTAAAGGGGTCAAGGTCTTTTTTTCGGCCACCATGCGCATGGTATCCACCAAGGATGGTATTTCCTATTACGTCTTTTCCTTTCCCGACTACATCTATTATGAGCAGCAACGGAATCATTATCGGGTTCGAGTTATGGGTGTAACAAATAACGAAATCAATATTGATGAGGCCGATGGACGTCTGGTAGACCTGTCACTGGGAGGAATTGGCGCCCAGTTTCCGGCGGGGTCCCCTCTGCAGGAAGGAGATCTAATCCACAATGCTCATATCCAGCTACCTGATGGGAATAGCATTGAATGCGACCTGGAGATCTGTAATGTTATGCCACTCAACGACAACAAACACATTCGAATAGGTGCTAAATTTATTCAACTGGAAAAAGAGCGAGAACGCCAGCTACAACGCATCGTCAGCAATCTCGAGCGTGAAGAACTCAAACACAGCCCCCGCTAATGCCCTTAAGGAAATGCAGCTTCAAGGCTTGCCACATTTTTTTTCATGACCTCGATAAAGTCGCCTTTCTCAGGTACATTAGCAGCCGGCT
>JANTGN010000063.1 GCA_024762895.1 Thiotrichales bacterium | reverse complement strand
CAACGATGGCCAGGGTCTGCGTGAAGGAGGAGGACTTTGACAGTACGTACTCGTAGCGGCCGTTAAGCTGCACAACGGGTTCGCCATTATAGGCATATGGGTCCACACTCTCCTCCTGCTGGCGGGCACCGGCACCGGCCTCACCCTCGAAGAAATGCTTGGGCCCGGTGAGGAATTTACGACCATAACCCACGGTTTCCGAGGCCTGGTATTTATAGCCGCTGAATCGATCATCCGAGTAACGGAAAAAACCGAACAGATAAGACCTTGGGCTAAGGGTATATCGGGGCTGATAGACACCCAGGTAGCGCTCACCCGTGGTCTCGCCACTGGTCGTCGCCATATAAGCTTGTAATAGCATGTTATGAGTCCACTTCTTGACCCTGTAACTACCATCGTATTTCAGGTTTAGCGTGGTGTTCTCGGTATTCCCCGTGGTGCCGACATAGCCGAATTCCACGGCTGCCTGGTAGGGATCATCCCTGTCTTCGGCATGGGTAACGACCGGCAGCAGGGCCAGGATGATAAGATAAGTCAGTTTTTTCACGTTGCTTCCCCAGAATTTTGCGGGGGCATTCTACTGATATAGGTATCAAAGCACCAGACCATGCCAAATCCTGTTTTCAAAGACGCTGATCAATGCGTGATGTGTGGTCTGTGTCTGCCTCATTGCCCGACGTATCGCCAGACAGAAGATGAGGGAGACTCGCCACGAGGTCGTATTGCCCTGATGCTTGGCCTCGATCAGGGCAGGGTAGAGGCTGACAATGAGCGCCTGGCCTATCACCTGGATCGATGTCTGGGTTGTCGTGCCTGTGAGGCCATGTGCCCTTCGCACGTACCCTTTATGGCGTTAATGGATCAGGCGCGGGCCAATGTCAATCGTGAACAGGGTATGAAGCGTTATGGGATTCCCGCGAACCAGTTGCTGGATATGGTGGCTGCACCCGGTAAGCTGCGCCTGGTCTCGATAGTAGCAGGACCATTGGGGTTTCTGTTGCGGCATATCCCTGTAAGGGGTAGCTGGTCCAGGGCACGAGATCTAATTCCCAAACCCATTCATCATTCTTTTCAGACTCAAGATGCCATCAGCAAGGATCGCCCCATCTATCTCTTTACAGGCTGTATGGGGGAACTGGCTGATCGTGAAACGCTACGGGCTGCGGAACGGCTGCTCTCTGCTATGGGCTATTTCGTCCAGCGATCGAAATCGGCCGTATGTTGTGGTGCCATGCATCGGCATGCCGGTCAGCCAGGGGAGGCGGATACTATGCTAGAAAAAAACCTGGTAGCCTTCGATGAATACCCCGGTGCGCCGATATTATCCGTGGCTACCGGCTGTGCGGCTGAACTCAATGGCTATCCGGATTCATTCGTTAGCAGGCATTCGGAGATCCTCTCCTATCTCAGCTCTAATGAATGGACCGAAGCATTACAGTTTTCTGCAATGGATGAAAAGGTGGCAATTCATTTGCCCTGTACTCAACGCAATGTTTTGAAGGACGCGACCAGTACGCGTTCCCTGATGGACCGTATTCCAGGTATTCAGCTCGTTGATCTACCGTTATCCGATGGTTGCTGTGGTGCCGGGGGGCTTAATCTGTTGAACCAGTTTGAACTGGGTGAGTCTCTATTTGAGCACAGCCTTGAATGGCTAAAAAAAGAGCAACCCCGTTACTTGGTGAGTGCCAATATCGGTTGTAGTCTGCATATGCAGGCTGTAATAGAACAAAGTGGCCTGGATTGCGAGGTGGTGCATCCCCTGACGCTGCTGGCGCGTCAGCTCAAGTCGCCATAGAATGACACTATTCTTAGAAAGGTTTGAAGTTATGCGTCACTACAGTCTGATGGATCGTATTCTCGGTGAGGTCGATCATTCATTACGTACTATCTATGGACGGCCCGCGATCACGGAGCGTTCGAATCCTGCCGAAGGGCTTGATGAATCCAAAACCATGAGCGACCAGGAGCGTGACCGGGTGGGTCGCCTGATGCGTATCAATCATGCCGGTGAGGTCTCTGCCCAGGGGCTCTACAAGGGCCAGGCCCTGACGGCGCATCGCAAGGATATCGCCGACAAGATGGAGCGGGCCGCCATGGAGGAGAATGACCACCTGGCCTGGACCGAATCCCGCATACGCGAACTGGGCACGCATAAGAGTCTGCTCGGGCCCCTCTGGTACTGGGGTTCCTTTGGTATTGGAGCCATAGCCGGTGCGGTTGGTGACAAGTGGAGCCTGGGTTTCGTCAACGAGACCGAAAAGCAGGTGGTGAAACATCTCGAAGAACACCTGGAGCAATTACCCGAAGACGATGAACGCAGCCGCGTGATCCTGGAACAGATGAAAGAGGACGAAGAACATCACGCCACGGCGGCGGTCAAATACGGTGGCGCGCCCCTGCCCGAACCCGTGCGCAAGGTCATGATGCCGCTGATGTCCAAGGTAATGACCAAGCTGGCTTACTGGGTCTGATTACCGTCACGCTTGGTGATGGCGCCGATAAGATGCTTCAGGGCTTTGCTATAGCACTCAGGTGGGACGCTACCAAGGCCGACTTCGATCGTACTATTGCGATCCACCCATTCAGTGATGAAGAGTTGGTGGCCCTTAAGGCACCTGTGCATAACTCAGTAGCGGGTGAGGAAAGTCATGGCATTGACGCCGGCAATGAATGGAAGCATGCCAGCTAAAAACAAATCCCCTCAATCGAGGGGGGTGTATATAACTTTGCAAGCCTTGCATTAGCCATCTGTAATAGTTAGTGATTTAAAATATCAATATCATCTTTTTTACTAAGGCGGACGCTACAACCGTATTATCCCCCTCATTTAATTAAGGAACCTCTGATTTATTCTGGACGAAGTAGATTATGATCTAAAATGTTTTGATTTAAGGCGCGAATCGCGCGAAATAGCTGGCTATTGCGAAGATTTGCAACGCAGAAGCTGAATATTTTAGGCGCAAGATACGAGTTTATGAATAGATCAGAGGTTCCTTAAGTAAGTTATTCAAGCAACTGATCACGTAGTGCCTGGATCGTCTCTTCATCGATGCCCAGGCCCTCACGAATATAGTTATCCATGGAACCATACAGCTTTACAGCCTCTTCCAGCGAGGCGTCGATATATTCAGGCTCAAGAATGTAGAAGGCCCTGATATTAGTCATATCGACCTCCTCCGGCTTGATAAGGAAGGTTTCAGCCGCTTTTTCCCTCAACTGGCCCAGGCGCCGCTCAACCTCTTCTGCTCGGTAGCTGTTCGACAACATGTAGTCTTCGCGTACTGTCTCCCAGGGTACTCCCAGTGCTGACAGGAGTATGGCTGCTGCGGTGCCGGTACGATGTACGCCATGAGAACAATGAAATATCAGGGGCTTACTTTCTGGCCTGGCCAGTTCGCGTAACAGCTCCGCGTAATATTCGCGGCCCTGATCTATCGCCATGCGATGAATCTCAGCGTTCAGTTCCGGGGGAACCTCGGTAAAATCACCCGTGGCACGGGCATATTTTACGGCCTCTGCAAGTTCACCCATGTTGCCGGCCTCCATCGGCATGGGGATTTCTTTCACGCCTTCCGGAAGCCTGTCCCTGCCCTTTGACTCAATTTCGGACAAGGTCAGGAAGTTGACTACGGTCTTAACACCTAATTCATCGAGTTTCTGTACATCCTGATCGGTAAGCCTGGGTAATTCGCCTGATCGATAAACCAGACCTTTTTTTACTGTTCTACCATCGCTGGTCTGGTAACCCCCAATATCTCTGAAGTTAGGTTGCCCTTCAAGCCTGACCTGTCCGGTTTCCTGAGTTGCCTGAACTGGATTAAAAACGACAAGGCAGATAAACAGTAACAGTCTATTTTTCAATCTATTCATATCAATATCTCCGTAATAAGTCATTCAGGCGATTGATAGATAAACTAAGCATCCATCAGTTCCAGTGTTGAGGGGTGAAATATATCTTCTATCTTTAACTGCCTGCGGGATAAACCCTGCTCGTAAGAGTATTGAAGCAAGGCTTCAAGGGCCTTCCTGTTAGGCTCAATACCATAGGGCCAGAAGTTATCTCCCATCAGGGTACGAGTTTCCTCGATTTCCTGGCTAATCCAGGGTAATGAGATATTTGCCCATCCAGATTTCTTCATATTCTCATACATAATTGCTTTTGCCCTGGTATATGCTGTAAACACGGCTTCAGGTAGCCAGGGGTTTTTATCAATCAATGAATTTCTTATCGCGACAGCATGCATGATCGGAAAGATGCCGGTCTTCGAATAATATGCCTGTTCTATTACTCGATAGTTTAGAAACAGCCTTGCCACCCTGGGATCCCCTTCAACAAATGCACGAGGCTCTGCTGCATGAAGCAGTGCATCCACATCACCATTAACCAGCAAATCAGACTCATCCTTTCCGGGCGCACCCTTCGAAACGACAAGCCCTTCAGGAATCATGCTCTCCTGCTTTGATACTTTGCCGACAAGGTTTGCCGATGAGTCGTCGGAAGAGACGACCCATTCAATATCTTCTGGACGCACACCATATTCGTCCTTCAATATGCCCCGTATCCAGGTCAATGACGTGGAAGAAAAACCTGCCGTCGCTACCCGCTTTCCTTTCAGGTCCTCAGGCTTTGAGATGCCACTGGATGTGTTGATAAAGATACTTTTGTGCCTGAACTGGCGCAGTGGAAAAACTGGTATCAGGCTGTAATCTCTGAACCCTTCGTTGGCATAAGCCAGCATAAATGGATGCAGGCCAATTTCCGTCACGTCCCAGGTCTGTGTGCCGCTAAAAATATCCGTGTTCATGTCACCGATGCCAGCAATATCGAAGCTAACATTGCAGCCTTCCACCTCTACATGCCCATCGATAAGCGCAGCAACCCGGTCAAATCGGAAGCCGGCCATGTGCAAAGGTAGTTTCTTATGTTTGCTGCCGGCGGTTATGGCGAAGGAGGTGGTTGTATTAAGCAGGCATGCTGCAATTAAAGCACTCTTCAGTATTTCTCTACGAGTGGGATCAGCAATCTTTCCATCAGATATATTTTTCTCTTGCTTTGTGCGTTTTTTCACTTCTTCTCTACCTAATAGACATGTCAATTGCTGAACCGATGGCCAAATTATCCATGTATTAACGCAATTAACTGGACGACAGTTTCAAAAAAAGTATGTGGTTGGCATTCATATAGAATCAGGAGTTATCTAGCTATGACTTTGGAAAAAGGAATTTAATCGAAAAAAGTAAGCTCCAGTCAGGGCCCCCATCAGGCTTATCAGCATATCCAAAAGCCTGCACCTTGAAATCCACGGGTTGTTTGCCAAACCGGGTTAATGTTCCGACACCCCCGCCAACAGGGATGGTCCATCTATTGTCACGATCCTTTTCCCAGTTGGCTGTATTAACAGGGGTAGACGTCAGGTACCAGCCATTACCAAAGTTGTAGTTTATGAAATATTGAAACAGCAGTTTATTTACATCTGGCTCGTTATCCTTACTGGTTACGGACCAGATATTCTGGGCCAGGGCTCCAAGCACCCAATCACCTGGAGTTGTTAAAATGACAGCTGCAGCACCAATTGATACATGTCTTGACCCAAGGTCATTCTGATGTGTAGGCAGCTCAATGACAGGCCCTATACCCCAGATAACGTTGCCTGGATCGGCTGGTGAGAAGAAACCCTGATATTGAATATTGCCAAGGCCACGCTCTGTATCCACGTTTGGTAAAGGCTCGATGCCATCATAGTCATAACCTCCGGTCCCGGGATCAAGCGCTACCACTGGGATGATGGCCCTGTTTATCAGGTTGTATTTGCCAAGACTTACCGGGTAAACTGGTTTTACCAGCATGGTATTGGATGAGGAGTCTCCATCAAGAAGCCCATCATAATGATGGAATTCGATGGGAACACTGATGATATCCCCTACAGGGTTTTGACTCTTCTTTGCGAGATCATCTGCCTGAACGCTCGAATTGATCAAACCGAGGCCCAACATGTACAGGCCTGACAACCAAAAAACACCAAGCTGCTTATATCTGCTTCGAAATTTCAATCTTTATCCCCTGTCAGAATATTGCGCAACCGCTAATCTTGAGCCCTATAAAAAAAGAGCCACCATTTGGTGGCTCTTTACCTGACTTATCACTACTGACCCAAATCAGGATCCATATTGGGGTCAAAAGGTAGCTCATCCAGATGCTCGATATACTCGAGTGGATCGAATGGCAGGGTACTCAATTCCTTCCTGGGTTTCGCATGTGCTTTTAACTCTTCAGACGCATTAACAATACCGGTCCAGGGAATGCCATGTTTTTCTTTCGAGTCAGGGTATTTTTCCTTCCAAAGCTTATGCCGCAGATTCATGCGATTAAATGGTGCTTTCAGATGGATCAGGTTGGCCAGCATTGGACTCTTCTCGCGTGGATCTGCGGGCAGGAAGTAGAAGGCAGCCGGGATACCACTGGCTTCGCCTACAGGATCTGGTGAAATCATATGACGCTTGTAATTGCCTTTCACAATGGCGCCAAGCTGAGGACCTGCATAAATGAACACATGGTCGCGACGACTGTTGGTATCTCCGTTGATTAACAATGAGGTCTGATCGACACCATCGATGATACGATCAGTGGGTATGTATTGCGTAGCACCGGCTAAGCGAGCAAAGGTGGTGAAAAGGTCGGTTTCATGAACGATATCACCAGCGATCTGCCCTTCTTCTATCACGCCTGGCCACCATGCCTGGGCTGGCACACGAGCACCACCTTCGAGAAAGTCACCCTTGCCACCGCGAAATATTGTTTCTGCGAACCCGCCACCTGGTGGTGGGTTGTGAGCCATTGGTCCGTTATCAGCCATGGCAATTACCAGGGTGTTTTCAGCTATGCCCAGTTCGTTAAGCTTGGCCATCAGCTTGCCTATGAAGGGGTCGATATTGCACTGCAAACCAGCCTGCAGGTTACTTCTTGCTACAGCGCACTTTTCAGGTAGTGGCAAAAAGCTGTTCAGCATCGGCCAGTTAGCCACATAAAACGGCTTGCCTGCCTTGGCATTGCGCTCGATAAACTCCAGGGTGCGTCGTTGTGCCTCTGGGTCGATCTTCATATAGTTTTCGTGTGTGTTGTCACCCCATCGTAAGGTTTCTCCGCCTTTGGTGCCCTCGGCTACCATGACCCAATCCTTGGTAACAAAGGTATCATCTTTCTTGTAAGGATCTTCCGGTAAGATGTTCTCATACAAGCCCATGGTACCGTTGCCAACCTCACCTCTCTCAGTCCATAGGGAGAGAATCTGGTTATAGCCCGTGAAGAACGCCTCATCGAAGCCCTGGTTATGAGGGTAGCTTTCTTCTATGTCACCCAGGTGCCATTTGCCGTGGAAGGCAGTCGCATAACCAGCATTTGAAAGGACCTCGGCAATTGTGACTTCTTCACCACGCATACCGTGACTTTCCAGCAACATCCCAATGTTATACATGCCGCTGCGGACAGCCAGGCGTCCGGTAGCAGAGGCTGCCCGACTCGGCGTACAACCCACCTCGGTATACATACGTGTAAACAGCATGCCTTCTGAGGCCATCTGGTTCAGGTTGGGTGTTTCAAGACCACGTACCTTCTGAATAGCGGGTATGCCGACATCTCCAAATGCGGTGTCATCCCACATAACATGAATAATGTTTGGAGGACGGCCATGTTTCTTGCGAAGCTCAGCAAGTTTCTGGTCCAGTGTTTTGTCTTCTGCTGCCCACTTGTCGCCATGCTGCGCCTGCAGCACATAAAACTCTGCATCGTGAACAATCTGTTTTTCAGCCTTAAGCTCGGGAGAGCCGCAACTCAAAGTGAGGCCAACGGCAGCAGTCATTGCCAATGTACTTATACCTCTCATAATGAGATTCCTTTTGATAGTCATACTTATAGGTCGATGAGTATTTTTCTAGATTAGCTATTGTTTATAGCAGTGTAATTTCAAAGCTCCAGAAAACCTCTGAAAATTTATGGGTTACGATTTGTGCTTATACGTTTGCTTAATTGCTGATTATGGATAAAACTGAGCAATAGCAATATCAAAAACACGCACGAGTAACCACATGGAAACTACTGCTGTTAACTGGAATCTCTTTATAGACCAGCGCTTTGATGACTTTGAACAATTTAGTGCGCATGTTCAGGGTTGGGACCTGGATTTCCATCAGCTCAAACCCGGGGTGTCACCCGCAGAACTTTTGCAATTCGGCCATCCTGGTTTTGTGTTCGCCCAGTTCGACATCGAACAGGCCTATGATCAACGTGGCTGCACCCCGGTAAATGCAGTGACGCTTGCGATCCTTGAAGAAGGTATCGAAGAGGTATTAAGTCCAGGAGGGGTCTTTAACCAGGATGGCATGATGTACTTTCCTCCTGGTTATGACCTGGTAGCCATATCCAGGTCCCGTTTCAGGGGTTACACGTTAACCATATCGGAAGAACTACTCGACGAAGTCGCTTATGTGTCGGGGCTTCAGGACCATCAGGTAAACAGGTTGCTCGAGCAGAAACCGTTACATTGTGGCAGGCAAGGCATGAATAACATAAGAAGCCAGTTGCGCCAGGTGAGTCGTGAGTTTGCTGATGTACAGTCTGTAAAAGACAATGCCGAGATAGAACGAGCCATAGAATTCGGCCTGATCAGGCAGTTTATCGAGACACTCAATGGGTCAGAACTGGCAGTGCAGCCGAGGCTGACTAACAGAAGAAAAAGGGTTATGCAGCGAGCATTGGAATATATCGATGCCAATGTAGATAAGGTAGTTACGGTAGTACGGTTAGCGCAGGCCGCTGGTGCCAGTGTACGCACCCTGGAATATGTCTTTCGTGAATACTATGGCGTAACCCCAAAGGCCTATTTGAAGGCACGTAGACTGCACGCGGTACGTCAGGAATTACTTTGTTCATCGGTAGGTTCTATCAATGAAATTGCGGGCAGCTGGGGGTTCTGGCACATGGGCCAGTTTGCAGCGGACTATCGCCGGTTTTTCGGGGAGTTGCCGTCTGAAACTATCCGGGCCTCCCTGTAACCCAGTGATTGAGGGATTGGCTTGCTGGATTTGATTGGAAGGTTTCGATTGTTGAATGAAAAAGGCCGGACTTACCCGGCCTTTTAATTTAGGTTTGATTTTATTGGGGGCTACAGCCCGCGCATCTTTCGGACATGGGCAGCAAATTCCTCTGCAGGTTTGTATCCAACGATCCGATAATTACGTTTTTCCACGCCGGCCTGATCAAAGAACAGGATGGCGGGTGGGCCAATCAGGCCAAAGCTACTCAGGATTTCCTTGTCGTCTGCATTATTGGCAGTCACGTCTATCTTGAGAAGGACTACACCATCCAGTGACTCATGTACCTCGGGCTTAGAGAAGGTGAACTTCTCCATCTCCTTGCAGGAGATACACCAGTCGGCATAGAAGTCGAGCATAACGAACTGGCGATTCTTTCTGGCCTGGTCAACCTCTCGTTCCAGGTCGGCCATGGTCTTGATCATTTTGAAGTCGAGCTTGTCTTCCTTGACCACGGCCGTACCAGCCGATCCGCCACCCAGTCCTTTCAGGGGCTGGAAGACATCACTGCCGCCTGAGGCGCCACCGATCATGAGCAAGGCGCCCCAGATGAGCAGGGCGACACCAACACCTTTCCAGAGCTTCATCCAGCCAGAGGCCTGTTCCCTGATGGGATCGAGTGCGCCCATGTAGATGGCCGAGATGATCAGTAACACCGCCCACAACAGCATGGTGATGTTGGCAGGTATCACTCGCTCGATGAGCCAGATCGCCACGCCCAGCAAAAGGACGCCGAACACGGCCTTGGTGGCGTCCATCCAGGTGCCGGCCCTGGGCAGGAGCTTACCCGCAGAGGTGCCAATGACGAGTAGTGGAGCACCCATGCCGAGGCTAAGGGAGAATAGGGCCGCGCCACCGAGAATGGCATCACCGGTCTGACCGATGTAGATGAGGGCGCCCACCAGGGGTGCGGTGACACAGGGGCCAACAATCAGTGCCGACAGGAAGCCCATGATGCCGGCACCGGCCAGGCTACCGCTTTTCTGTTTGTTGCTGACCTCGCTCAGGCGGCTCTGGATGGCGCTGGGCATCTGTAACTCATAGAAACCAAACATGGACAGTGACAGCAGCACAAAGATGGCCGCGAATACGCCCAGGACCCAGGGATCCTGGAACCAGACCTGGATGTTGGCGCCAAACATGCCAGCCAGCACACCCGCGACGGTATAGGTGGCGGCCATGGCCAGGACATAGGCCAGTGACAGGCTGAAGGCGCGTCTGGTTGAGATCTTTTCTCCCTGTCCTATGATGATGCCAGAAAGGATGGGGATCATGGGGAAGACGCAGGGTGTAAAGGCCAGTAACAGGCCCAGGCCAAAGAAGGTCAACAGGGTCAGGATGACATTACCCGAGGCCAGGCTGGCTGCAATGCTGTCCTGCTCAGAGACGGGTTCATCGATCGCTGGACTGGTTGCAGATACCTGAGTTGTTGCCTGACCTGCGGGCACGTTTTCCAGCGAGAACGGAATTTCCTTTTTCACGGGTGGATAACAGACCCCAAGTGCCTCGTTGCAACCCTGGTAGTCGGCCACAAAGGTCATGGAGGTAGTAGCGCCTTCATCGTGAATCAGTGGAATCTTGATCGCCAGTTCGTTTTTATAAACCAGGGTGTCGCCCAGAAACTCATCATATTTGCTGATCGCCTCGGGCATGGCGACGGGGCCGAGGATATTGCCTTCGGCATCCTTCAGGCTGAAGCGGATCTTGTCCTTGTAGAGATAATAATCGTCGGCAATGTTCCAGCGGGCAATCAGGGTGCTGCTGTCCTGCACGTCGAGCAAAAAGGCGAAGGCCTGATCGGGTTCGAGTAATTCTTTATCGGTGCCAGCGCTATCGATCGAACTGGCCAGTTGCTTCAGGGCACTCAGGGGGTTGTTGCTGGAGGCGCCTGAATCGGGAACGACGAGGGCCACCTGGGTATGCTGGGGTGGATAGCAGACGCCGAGGGGTTCGTTACAGCCCTGGGCCACGATCTTGAGCTTGATCTCCTGGCCGGGCCTAAGGTCACCCGATAAGGGGATCTCGGCCCTGACCTGGTGCTTGTAGACCTCGATCTTTCCAAAGAACTCGTCATCCTTGATCTTGCCCTTAGGGAGTTTGGCCTGACCGACGACGACCCCATCGGTCTGCGAACTGAAGTTAAAGTTATTACGGTACAGGTAATAACCATCGGCGATTTTCCAGTCCGCAACAGCCGTATGGGCATCTTTCATCGATGTGCTGAGGGCAAAGGCCTGGTCCGGATCCAGTAGCTCGTCTTCCTGAGCCAAGCTGGTAAAGGGCAGGGTAAGTATCAGTAACAGGCTGATTAGTCGTAGGTTCATTGGCTGTTCTCGTCGATCCAGTTCAGGTATTCGGGCAGACCATGGCTGATTGGAGTCGCAATGATCTCGGGAAGTTCATAGGGATGTTGGGCCCTGATGGCTTGTTCTATGGCCGAATAGCGTTCGGCGCGCGTCTTGATCATGAGCAGGTGTTCTCCACCTTCCTCAATCTTGCCCTTCCAGGTATAGATAGAGCGCATGCGCGGCATGATGTTAATGCAGGCGGCCACCTGGCTTTTGATCAGCTCCTGGGCCAGATTGCGCGCCATGGTCTCATCGGGCAATGTGGTCAGGACGATAATATGATCATTCATCATGCGGGCAGTGTAGGGACTGGTGCATAGTTCGACAAGTTCACTGCTTAGGAGCAGGGTTGGGCGCCAGTATAATAAGCGGAGTAATCTGCATATGATTGGTCACGGCCATGCCGGGCCAGGTCAGGACCTGGCGAATGGTGCCGTCTACGGGCGCCCTTAACTGGCTGTACTCCAGTTGCTGTTTACAGCGAGCGAGGCGAGCCCCGGCCTCGGCCAACTCGGCCTTGGCCACGTTCCAGGCAATCTCGGCGAGCTGTAGCTCATGCTCCGATAGCTGGGTCCGGTCGTAGAGTTCCTGATTCCGCTCATATTCTCGTGTGGCCTCAGCCATTTCGAGTTTTTCCTTCGCCAGGTGACTTCTGGCAGCCGCCTGATTAGCCCTGATCACGGACTGATCCAGTCTTAGCAGGACCTGCCCCTTCGTGACCTTCTGACCGCTGGTCACCTCGACGCTGCTGACAACGCCGGAGTTCACAATACCCAGTTCAACACGGTCTTTTTGTAATAACACGTCGGCCTGGGCGCTGATGCTAAAGAGACCGGCGCTAAGCACAAATATCAGGTATCTCATGGTGTCTCCTGGTTCAGGGGCAGGGCGGATGATTCCGGGCTCATAGGTGCGTTGCCCAGCAGGACATCGATCAGACCCCAGGCAAGGGCCAGTTCGAACTCGGTCTTCAGGGTCAGTAGACGGGCCTCGGTCTGTTTGACCATGGCATCACCCAGATCGGTAGTGACCTCAAATTCATACAGGGCACGGCTACGATCCAGATACAGTTCGCGATACTCGGACAGGGTGTTGGCCTGTTCTCGTTGTGCGAGGAGGCTCTGTACCGCTTGCCAGGCCTCCAGAAGTTGCTGACGGATTGAAAATTCCTCGCTCTTCATCTGCGCCTGGACTCGCATGAACCTGGCCTGGTCTTCGGCCGTTGCAGCTGCCTTTCGGTCGCCGGTATACAGGGGAATATCCAGGGTAATGCCAGCGCCAAAAGGGTTGCGCGAACCGAATTCACGGTTGTAGTAACTGGCCTGGACATCACCGGTGAGAACGGGGTAATTGGTGGTACGGCTGGCGGCCATCTGCAGGCGAATAGCCTCAAGTTCCGTGTTGTAGGCCATCAAATTGAGGTTATTGGTGAGGGCCTGCTCAACGAGTTCCTCATACTCCGGTAGCTTGCGCTTGTTATCGGACAAGGATGGCAGTTCGAGGTCGCTGGGCAGTTCGCTGGGCTGGTTCAGGGCCTGGGCCAGCAGGGAGCGTGTGGCCCTCTGTCGCGTTTCAGCGCGGTAGCGTCTCAGACGAATATCCTGATACTCGGTCTCGATCTCTAACAGGGC
>JANTGN010000062.1 GCA_024762895.1 Thiotrichales bacterium | reverse complement strand
AATATTGATACCGAATCGACCCAGCAAGTGATCGTCCCAAGAAAAGGTATTCATGAGTTAAGTCGTCTGCTTGAGGATGAAGGCGATGCACAGGTACAGATCAGCTCGAACCATATTCGCGTCACCACGGATGGACTTCGATTCACCTCAAAACTTATCGATGGCAGGTTTCCTGAATATGATCGTGTTCTGCCAAAAGGCGGAGACAAGGATATCTTAATTGATCGGGATATCCTGAAGCATGCCCTGACCCGAGCCTCTATCCTGTCAAACGAGAAGTACAGGGGTATTCGATTACTGATTCAGTCCGGTAGACTCAAGATCCAGGCCCATAATCCAGAGCAGGAAGAAGCGGAGGATGAGCTGGAAATACCTTATCAGGGTGATAGTCTTGAAATCGGATTCAATGTTAATTACCTGCTAGACGTACTGAATACCATAAAGGACGACAACATCATCATTACACTCAAAGATTCGAACAGCAGTGCGTTAATTAAGGGTGAAAATACCCAGGATGCGCTCTATGTCGTCATGCCAATGCGCCTGTAGGCTGAGTCAGGGATCGAGTTCTTTGTAACTGGACGATATACGATGTCAATAATCGGCCTGACGATTCAGGACCTTCGTAATATCCAATCAGCAGATTTAAACTTCTCCCCTTCTCTAAACCTGGTATTTGGACAAAATGGTTCAGGTAAAACCAGTTTGCTAGAAGCGATACATTTCCTGTCTACCGGTCAATCATTCAGAACGCACAACATAGAATCTCTGATCAGAAAAGGCTGTGACTATTTTACCGTAGCTGCCTCTGTTCATGACTCTTCATCAACCACAAGACTAGGTCTAAGACGATCAAAAAATAAAATAATTCGACGCATAAACCAGGAAAACATAAATCGTCAGGTCTTATTAACCGAAAAACTGCCCGTAAGGGTACTCCATCCAGACTCTCACAAACTTATATCAGGCAGCCCTGGACACCGCCGGAGCTTTCTGGATTGGGGCTGCTTTTACTACGATACCCAGTTTTATAAAACCTGGTCTTCTGTCAAATCCCTCATTAAACAAAGAAATGCCTTACTCAGAACACAGTTTAATGCTCAGGTCCTGGCATCCATAGATCAGCAATTTGTAGCGCATGCCCAAAAACTTGATCAGATTCGTTATGCCTATATCCAAGATTTAAAACCTCATATATTGCACTATGCGGAAGATTTATTAGGTTCAGATCATCAGGTATTCCTTAACTATTTCAGCGGCTGGAAAAATAATTTACTTGACCAGCTTGCCATTGATGTAGAAAAAGATCGACGATTTAAACGAACACATTCAGGCCCCCATCGCGCTGATTTACAGATACTCTTCAATAACGAAACAGCTAAGCATAGTGCCTCACGAGGACAACAAAAGCTGCTAGTAGTGATACTCACACTGAGTCAGATTGCACTTCATCAGCAACAGTCCCAGATACCGGGGTTGTTGTTGATTGATGATTTGCCTTCTGAATTAGATGCTACGCACCAGAATAAGGTCATCAATACACTCTTTGATTTAAAGCAACAGATCGTCATAACAGCTATTGATCCGGATAGTTTAGACCTCAGTTTGTGGACTGACTCGCGTATGTTTCACGTGAAACATGGTCGCTTCTCAGAAGTGGTATAATGATCAGATTCTTATTCAGGTGATCTATGAGCGAGCAAGATAAAACCTACGACTCCTCCAATATCAAGGTTCTAAAGGGGCTCGAGGCTGTCAGAAAACGCCCTGGTATGTACATTGGTGATACCGATGATGGTACGGGTCTGCACCATATGGTGTTTGAGGTTGTCGATAATTCTATTGATGAGGCCCTGGCGGGACATTGTTCGAAGATTCAGGTAACGATTCACAGTGATGGCTCGGTTTCTGTCTCGGATGATGGGCGTGGGATTCCTGTAGATATTCATCCTGAAGAGGGTCGTTCGGCCGCTGAAGTCATTATGACGGTCTTGCATGCCGGCGGTAAATTCGATGATAACTCCTATAAGGTGTCCGGTGGCCTGCATGGTGTAGGTGTTTCCGTGGTAAATGCCCTCTCCGAATATCTTAAACTGACGGTGAACAGAAGTGGCAAGGTGTACCAGCAGATTTATCATCTGGGCGAACCGGAAGCACCGTTAGAGGTGGTGGGTGAAACCGAGGTAACGGGTACGACTATCAGGTTTAAACCTAGTGCTGAGATATTTGCCGATACAGAATACCACTACGATATATTGGCTAAACGCCTCAGGGAATTGTCATTTCTTAACTCTGGTGTTCGTATTGAACTCAATGATCGTAGAAGCGGCAAGGCCGATGTCTTTGAATATCAGGGTGGAATCCTGGCATTTGTAGAACACCTCAACCGGAATAAGACACCCCTGCATCCCTCTGTTCTGGGTTTTAAGACCGAAAAGGATGGCGTTGGAGTCGAGGTTGCCATGCAATGGAATGACTCCTATCAAGAGAATATCTTCTGCTTTACCAATAACATTCCACAGCGCGATGGCGGAACACATCTTGCGGGTTTTCGCTCTTCACTCACCCGCACACTCAATCAATACATGGAAAAAGAGGGATTACTCAAAAAGAGTAAGGTGAGTACCAGTGGAGATGATGCCCGTGAAGGCCTGACGGCAGTGCTTTCGGTCAAGGTGCCTGATCCCAAGTTTTCCTCTCAGACCAAGGATAAGCTGGTTTCTTCCGAGGTAAAGGGAATCGTAGAGTCTGCAATGTCGGAGCGTTTTCTGGAGTTTCTTCTTGAAAACCCGGCAGAGGCCAAGGCCATTACTGGCAAAATTATTGATGCCGCGCGGGCACGCGAAGCAGCAAGAAAAGCCAGGGAAATGACCCGACGCAAAGGAGCGCTGGATATAGCTGGCCTGCCTGGAAAGCTTGCGGATTGCCAGGAAAAAGACCCTGCACAATCTGAGCTGTTTCTGGTGGAGGGTGATTCAGCAGGTGGTTCCGCTAAACAAGGTCGTGATCGTCGCACCCAGGCTATTCTTCCACTGAAAGGAAAGATCCTGAATGTTGAGAAGGCTCGGTTTGATAAGATGCTTTCATCCGCAGAGGTTGGCACCCTGATTACGGCCCTGGGCTGTGGTATCGGCCGTGAAGAATATAATCCGGATAAGCTCCGTTATCACCGAATCATCATCATGACGGATGCCGATGTGGATGGTTCGCATATTCGTACACTGCTTCTGACTTTCTTTTATCGTCAGATGCCAGAGATGATTGAACGTGGCTACGTCTACATTGCGCAACCACCATTGTATAAAGTGAAGAAAGGCAAACAGGAAAATTATGTCAAAGATGATAAGGAACTGGATGCCTATTTACTGAATCTGGCACTGGAAAATGCCCAGTTATTTGTTAATGATGAGGCCCCGGCCCTGGGGGGTGAGGCCCTGGAAGAACTGGCGCAGCGTTATATCACTGTTATGGCAACCATCGACCGTATGGATCGGCAGTACGATGCGCATATTTTGCACCAAATGGTCCTCATTGGGTTGCCATCGCAGCAGGACATGACGGACCTGGAAGCATTTTCTCAGTATTTCAACACCTTGCTTCAATCACTGAGTAGTGACCGTACCGGTGGTGTCCGTTACAGTGCTCAGGTTGAGAAAGATGAGTCGGGACATCCCCAGGTAAGAATTATTCGTTGGGTCCATGGTAGTGAGACTGCAATCCTTCTCGATGAAGACTTCTTCCAGTCGACAGAATTTAAAATGATGAGGGAGTTATCCGATCGTCTGGATGGTTTACTTGATGTGTCCGCCGTCGTTCAACGCGGCGAACGACGTCAGCCAGTGGAGAGCTTCACCCAGGTCATGGACTGGCTGATGGCTGAGGCTCGTCGCGGTCTGAGCATACAGCGTTACAAAGGTCTGGGTGAGATGAATCCCGATCAACTCTGGGAAACCACGATGAACCCTGATACCCGCCGGTTATTGCAGGTGAAGGTCGAAGATGCCGTGGCTGCAGACGAGGTCTTTACGACATTAATGGGTGACCAGGTGGAGCCACGCAGGGAATTTATCGAGGACAATGCCTTGTCCGCCAGCAACATCGATATATAAAAAAAGCAGGGCAAAAAGCCCTGCTTTTTTCATGTTTCTGGGTTTAAATATTTATTGATCATAAAGACCCAGGTCACGGGCCCTTCTTTCCTGTTCCAGCTGTTTCATCACCAGTGCCAGGGCATCTGAATAGGGCACGACTTCATTATTTCGAATAATTTCCTTGCCTTCACGACTATGCGCAAAACTGAGGAACTTTTTCACCTCGTCAGAACGTTTGTTACTAGGGTTATAGATCAGATACAAGGGACGGTACAGAGTATAGGAACCATTGCGGATATTTGCCGCTGAAGGTTCCTTACCATCCAGTTTCAAAATTTTCACATCACGTTTCCGGGCACTACTGATACCGGTTACGCCAATGGCATTGATGGAATTCCCTTCAATGGCTTTTTCCAATGGTCCAGATGATTTGAAGAACTGGTCAGCAGAAAACTCTTGTTCGTAATTCGCGAATACAAGCTTTCGAAGCGCCCTTCCGACCCCGGAGATTTTACCCTTGCGTGCATACACCTCAATGGGGGCATTATTGCCGCCTAATTCCTGCCAGTTTTTGATCTTTCCGGTGTAGATATCATAGATTTGCTTCATGGTAATGCTTTCTACGGGGTTGCTTTTGTGCACAATTACGACCAGGGCATCCCATGCCACCGGATCGAGTACAGCAGCGGATTCTTCAGGTAAGCCATCAATTTTATATCGGCAGGCACCTCCAATTTCTGCCTTTAGAGATGACACATCGCGAATACCACGAGTGGCTCCTCCACCATGTATTTCTATGTGAACGCCGGTTTTTTTCTCGTAGGCGGCAGCCAGACTGCTCATAAAGGCCTTCTTAGTAATTCCGCAGCCAACCCAGTTCAGGGTTTCTTCTGCTATTAAGGTCTGGGGAAGGATAAGGGCGAGTAAAACTAATAATTGTTTTCTGAACATAAGAATACCCGTAAAAATATCAATATTTTAATAAGTTAATCAATTTCACTTTTAATCATTATTTCAGAACTTGATTGAATAACAATTGCACAAAAGTATCGTGTTATTATCTGTCGATGCTTTTAATGGGGAGAGTATTCCAGTGGGTGTAGGGTCTTTTATAACATTAGGGCTGATTGTTGTCCTGGTGATCTACTTAATATCGATATATAACAACCTGGTTGCGCTGAAACACAATGTGAGCAAGGCCTGGTCTAATATCGATGTATTGTTGAAACAGCGCCATGATGAATTACCCAAGCTGGTTGAAGTCTGTAAGCAGTATATGGGGTATGAACAGGAAACCCTGGAAAAAGTCATGCAGGCCAGATCACAGGTCCAGTCCGCCCAGGAGTCGGGTGATATGAAGGCCCTGGGTGCTGCCGAAGGTCAATTACGTCTCGGTCTGGGTAACCTGTTTGCGGTGGCCGAGGCCTATCCAGATCTGAAGGCCAATTCAAACTTCCAGCATCTTCAGGAACGTATAAGTGGCCTGGAAAATGCGATCGCGGACCGTCGCGAGTTTTATAATGAAAGCGTTAACAGGCTAAATATTCGAATTGAACAGTTCCCCGACATCCTGGTAGCCAGAAATCTTGGCTTCAAGGCTGCAGATTTACTGGAATTTGAAGAAGAAGAAAAGGCTGACGTGAATATCAAGGCCCTGTTTGAATAAATAATGGAATCACTCAGACAGACGATCCATAACTCTGGATCATTTGAGTTTGGTTTCTGGGTCGTATTGTTGGTCGTACTCTCAGGGGTGAGTTTTTTTCTGGTCTTTTATAACTGGAGAAGAGCTCGTCTAATTGAAGATGTTCCTACCTCATTGATCAGGTCTGCGGCCCAGGGCTATATCGAGTTGATTGGATCGGCCCAGTTGATGCCCGGAACTCCCATCACAGCCCCATTGACCGGGCTGCCCTGTACCTGGTATCGATATAAGGTTGAGGAAAAGGAGGTACGTCATGTTCGAGGCAGACAGGAGACCCGCTGGCGCAAGATCAATGCTGGTGACAGTGGCGAATTATTTCTCCTGGTGGACGAGACGGGACAGTGTGTGATTGACCCTGATGGGGCAGAAGTCCTGCCTTCAGTAAAAGATAGCTGGTACGGTAATACCCGCAATCCAGAATTTAAACCCACGGGCAATTATGACCTCTTTTCCGGCGGACGATATCGGTATACCGAGCATCGAATAAATGTTGGGGATCATCTCTATGCCATTGGATATTTCAACACCATATCCAACATAGAACATGGCAGTATGAATGAGGATATCAAGGCGATCCTCAGGCAGTGGAAAAAATCACCCGATCATTTCTTAAAGCAGTTTGATTCCAATAGCGATGGTGAGATCGATATTCAGGAGTGGCAGGACGTCAGACGTGCGGCCGAAAAACAGGCACTGAAGGAAAGAAATGAAAGAATTAAAAATAATTCCGCCATCCATATGATGAAACAAGATGAACATCGACCCTATATCCTTTCGACAAAACCCCATGACCATCTGGTAAAACGTTATCGTTTATTTGCTATGCTGGCGCTACCATCATTTCTAACATTGGGTAGTATTGTGGCCTGGTTAATACTGGTTCGAATGTCTGCATGATAAATTACAAACAATATATTCACTGAAGATACTGACATGGACAACCCATTACTAGATTTTTCCGGATTACCTCAATTTTCTCTGATCAGGCCAGAGCATGTAGAGCCTGCCATAGACCAGATACTGGCTGATAATCGAGAAATGTTAGCCAGGACTGTTTTAAGGCAACAGGATTTTAACTGGGATAATCTACTTATCCCCTTAGATCAGATGGAAGATCAGCTTCAGCGTGCCTGGTCACCCGTTCGGCATTTAAATTCAGTGGTTAATACGCCAGAGATGCGTGAGGCCTATAATGCCTGTCTTCCCAAGTTAAGTGCTTATCATACTGAACTGGGTCAGAACGAGGCCCTGTTTAATGCCTATACCAGGCTCAGGGAATCAACGGAGTTCTCCGGCCTGGATGCTGCACAGAAAAAATGTATAGAAGACAGCCTGAAGGGATTTCACTTAAGTGGTATTGGTTTACCGGAAGATAAGAAAAAACGATTTAAAGAAATACAGCAGGAACTGTCACGGCTGCAATCACTCTATGAAGAGAATGTCCTGGATGCAACCAATGCCTGGTACCGAGAATTCGAATCTGTGGATGCATTAAAGGGTCTTCCGGAATCTGCTCTGGATATGGCAAAGGAAGCTGCAGTTCAGCGTGCCCTAACAGGCTGGGTTATCACCCTGGAATTCCCTTCGTATTATTCGGTAGTAAGCTATGCCGAAGATCGTTCCCTACGTGAAAAAATATACCGTGCTTACGTAACCAGGGCCTCGGATCAGGGCCCTAATGCCGGCCAATGGGATAATTCAGAAATCATGTTACAGATTCTGGATTTGCGAGATGAGGAAGCAAGATTACTCGGTTTTCAGAATTATTCAGAGAAATCACTCTCCATGAAGATGGCAGAATCACCTGACCAGGTGATGGATTTCCTGACGGACCTGGCTAACCGTGCAAAACCGCAGGCTGAAAAGGAAATGCTTGAATTGAAGGCCTTTGCTAAAGCAGAACTAGGCCTGGATGATCTTCAACCCTGGGACCTTGCGTTTGTTAGTGAAAAATTACGCCAGCAGGCTTATCAATTATCCCAGGAGGATCTTAAGCCCTATTTTCCGGTAGACAATGTGATTAATGGCCTGTTCGATCTGGTCTATCGTTTGTTTGGTATTACGATACAGGAAAGAACTGATGTCGATACCTGGCATCCCGATGTACGGTTTTATGATATTAGTGATGAATCAGGACAGCTAAGAGGCCAGTTTTATTTTGACCTGTATGCCCGACAGAATAAACGTGGTGGAGCCTGGATGGATGTGTGTATTAATCGTATGCATTACCAGGATATGTTACAGACACCGGTGGCCTATCTGACCTGTAATTCGACTCCACCTGCAGGTGGCAAGCCGGCGTTATTTACTCATGATGAAGTCACTACCCTTTTCCATGAATTTGGTCATGGTCTACAACATATGCTGACGACGATCGATTACCCTGAGGTTTCGGGTATCAATGGAGTGGAATGGGATGCGGTAGAATTGCCCAGTCAGTTCATGGAGAACTGGTGTTGGGAAAAGGAAGCCCTGAATCTCTTCGCTCGGCATTATGAGACAGGGGAAGTCATGCCTAATGAATTGTATGATCGTATGAATGCGACTCGCCATTTTCAGGCAGCTATGCAGATGCTTCGTCAGATTGAATTTGCCATGTTCGATATGCGTGTGCATAGCAAGCATGATCTAGTCATGAAAGAAGGTATTCAGCAGTTACTGGATGAAGTGCGTCAGGAGGTATCGGTTATCATTCCTCCGGACTGGAATCGCTTTCAACATGGCTTTAGTCATATATTTGCCGGCGGTTATGCGGCTGGCTATTACAGCTATAAGTGGGCAGAAGTTCTGAGTGCGGATGCATTTTCGAGGTTTGAAGAAGAAGGGGTATTCAACGAACAGGTTGGTAAGGACTTTCTGCATACGGTGCTTGAACAGGGGGGTTCTCGTAAGGCCATGGAGGTTTATAAAGAATTCAGGGGGCGTGAACCAAGTATCGATGCCTTATTGAGACATAATGGACTGGCAGCATAAGTAAAATGAATAAATTAATATTAGTAATTATATTTTTGCCCATACTGGTCTGGGCGGAAGAACCTATGGGCCCACCCCTGGTAATTGACCCCCCACAGCAAGAGGAGAAGCAGGTCAGCCAGGAAACCAAGGAATCACCTCCGCCTAAAGAGGAAAAGGTAATCGCCGTAGTTTATGTTACGGATAAACTGATTCTAGGCATGAAAGATAATCCTGAAGGCAAAGGAAAAAACCTAAAGTTACTCAGATCAGGCACCAAGCTCGAAGTACTTGAACGTCAGGGTCCATTTAGTAAGGTTAGGACGCCGGAGGGCCTGGTGGGATGGGCCAAAACGACATTCATGGTTAAGGATAAACCTGCTATTTTACAAGTTGAGACTTTAAAGGATGAAAATAAGGAATTACGCAAGGAAATAGAACGTCTTAAGAAGTCTACGCAAAGTGCTAAAGAACCAGAAAAGGTAATTGAAGTCCAGGCGAATCCGGAGCAAAAACAACGGCTCCTTGAACTGGAAATGGCGCTTGAAGAGGCAAAGAAGCAACTTGAAGAACAGGAAAACCAGTTGGCAGAAAGACAGGCCACATCTGATCATACTCAGGTAGTTAGACCCTCATTAAAATGGTTAATCTTCGTATTTCTGGCGGGATTAGTCACCGGTTCCGCTTATATGTTTTACCATTTTCAGCAACGGATGCGTAAACGTTTTGCCGGTATGAAGGTTTAGATTAAACATGAAGATTGCCAGTTGGAATATAAATTCGTTGCGAGTTCGGTTGCCGCATGTTCTTGACTGGTTGAAATCTATTCAACCTGATGTGCTTGCCATTCAGGAAACCAAGATGACTGATGATGTGTTTCCGGTCGATGCCTTTGAGGCTGCTGGTTATGAAGTGAGTTATTCTGGACAGAAGACCTATAATGGTGTGGCCATTATTAGTAAACAGCCTCAGAGTGACATCATCTACGATGTACCAGGTCTGGATGATCCACAGAGAAGAATCCTCGGAGCGACAATCAGGGGTCTCAGGGTTCTTAATCTCTATGTCGTCAATGGCTCTGAAGTTGGCTCGGATAAGTATGCCTATAAACTGGACTGGCTCAGCAAGGTGACCGCACATATTGCTGATGAAATGGAAAGTTTTGAGCATTATGTGGTTCTGGGCGATTTTAATATTGCGCCAGATGATCGTGATGTTCATAACCCCAGATCCTGGCATGAAAAAATATTATGCAGTACACCAGAAAGAGAGGCGCTGAAGGCAATTCTTGAACTTGGATTTAGTGATAGTTTTCGATTATTTGAGCAACAAGAAAAGACCTTTAGCTGGTGGGATTATCGTGGTGGAGGATTTGAAAAAAACCAGGGCCTCCGTATTGACCTGATTCTGACTAGTCCATCCATGTCTAAGCTCTGTCGTGGCAGTTGGGTTGATTTGGAGCCCAGGAAACTTGAACGCCCCTCGGATCATGCACCGGTCGTAGCCGAATTTGATCTGTAGAAATGAAATATAAAGATCTCAGAGAATTTATTGCACGCCTTGAGGAACAGGGAGAACTTAAACGAGTTCTGCCAGAGGTCGATCCCAACCTGGAAATGACGGAGATCTGTGACCGTACCCTAAGGGCCGGCGGGCCGGCATTATTGTTTGAAAACCCTAAGGGCTCAAAGATACCGGTTCTCGCTAATCTGTTTGGTACTCCGCGCAGGGTGGCACTAGGTATGGGAGCGGACTCCATGGAAGCCCTTCGCGAGGTAGGAAAACTACTCGCTTTTCTGAAAGAACCTGATCCTCCCAAAGGGATGAAAGATGCCTGGCACACATTGCCCAAGTTTAAAAAGGTGCTGGATATGGCGCCAAAAACAGTCCGTAAGGCATCTTGCCAGGAATATGTGTTAGAAGGCGACAAGATTGACCTGGGTGAATTACCAATTCAGACCTGCTGGCCTGAAGATGCAGCTCCGTTGATTACCTGGGGCCTGGTGATTACCAAGGGTCCTTATAAAGAACGACAGAATATGGGGATATACCGCCAGCAGGTTCTGGGCCCAAACAAGGTCATTATGCGATGGCTATCCCATCGTGGAGGTGCACTAGATTTTCGTGACTGGTGTGAGGCCCATCCGGACGAGCCCTTTCCAGTCTCCGTAGCCCTGGGAGCCGACCCAGCTACGATACTTGGAGCCGTAACCCCGGTACCCGATAGCTTATCGGAACATGCCTTTGCTGGTTTACTGAGAGGCTCCAGGACGGAACTGGTTAAATGTCAGACGAATGATTTATTGGTTCCCGCCTCCAGTGAAATCATTCTTGAAGGCCATATCCAGCCCGGAGAAATGGCACCGGAGGGTCCTTATGGTGACCATACCGGTTACTACAATGAGATTGATCAATTTCCGGTTTTTACCATAGACAGGATCACGCGCCGTAAAGATCCTATTTATCACAGTACATACACGGGCAGACCACCGGATGAACCCGCCATACTGGGGGTGGCACTCAATGAGGTGTTTGTTCCCATCCTGCAAAAGCAATATCCGGAAATTACTGATTTTTATCTACCACCCGAAGGCTGCTCCTACCGTTTGGCCGTTGTGTCGATCAGGAAAAGTTATTCAGGGCATGCTAAAAGGGTCATGATGGGTGTCTGGTCGTTTCTACGACAGTTTATGTATACCAAGTTTGTCATTGTCGTGGATGACGATATCAATATCCGTGAGTGGAAAGATGTGATCTGGGCCATGACCACGCGTATGGATCCTGCTCGGGATACCGTGATGATCGAAAATACACCGATCGATTATCTGGATTTTGCTTCCCCAGTCTCGGGACTGGGTTCAAAGATGGGCCTTGATGCAACCAACAAGTGGCCGGGTGAAACCGATAGGGAATGGGGTCGGCCCATTGTCATGACAGACGAGATTAAACTCCGAGTCGATGAGTTGTGGAATGAACTGGGCATAGATTAATGGTCTGATGAATCACCTGCCTATAACGAAAAGTGCGCGATAAAAATTAAAAAGATCGAACAAGTCGTTTTTTAGTGACGATTTCTTCCTAATGGGGATAAAAACAGGGGGTGGGTTATGCAGTCTGTTTTTAGTTTTATTCTCGAATGGCCAAAGATGTTTGCGCCTTTTCGTACCTGGCTCGGTGAACTCCGTGATCCTTCAGTATTGCGTGCAGATATCATTGCAGGAATCACCGTTGCCCTGGTACTCGTTCCACAGTCGATGGCTTATGCACAGTTAGCGGGCCTGCCAGCCTATCACGGCCTATATGCCTCATTCCTGCCAGTCATGATCGCTGCCTTGTTTGGCTCATCACGACAACTGGCTACGGGGCCAGTTGCTATCGTATCGTTAATGACAGCTTCAACCCTGGAACCCTATATCACCAGTCCTGAAACTTATATTGCCTATGCCATGACACTGGCCCTGCTGGTAGGTGTGTTCCAGATTATGCTGGGTTTGCTGCGTATGGGCATACTGGTCGATTTTTTATCGCACCCCGTAGTTATCGGCTTTACTAATGCCGCCTGTATCATTATTGCGACTTCACAGATAGGCAAGCTGGTGGGTGTATCGGCAGCCAAGGAAGAACATCACTATGAACATGTCTATAACACCATAAAGCTGGGCATTGAGTATGCACATGGTGCAACAATTTTGATGTCGGTGCTGGCCTTAGCCCTGATGTATGGACTGAAAAGATATTTGCCCATGATACCCGGCGTATTGGTAGCCGTGGTCATAACCACACTGGTTTCCTTTGGCTTTGGTTATGAGGATATGGGTGGTCGTGTGGTCGGAAATATTCCCAAAGGTCTGCCAGGCCTGGCGCTACCGAGTTTCAATGTAGATGTGATTAGAGAGTTAATCCCAGCTGCTGTGGCCATCTCCTTGATTGGATTTATGGAGGCGATATCGATAGCCAAGGTGATGGCCGCTCGTACTCGTCAACGATTGAGTTCCAATCAGGAACTGGTTGGGCAAGGAATGGGCAACCTGGCAGCGTCGTTCTTCCAGGGCTACGCCGTCTCAGGCTCTTTTTCTCGATCCGCCGTAAATATAGCCGCTGGGGCCAAAACGGGATTTTCCTCGGTGATAACGGGACTGGTGGTGGCTCTGACCCTGCTTTTTCTTACCCCCCTGCTCTATCATCTGCCACAGGCGACTCTGGCCTCGGTCATCATCATGGCCGTCGTCAACCTGGTTAAGGTGGGGCCCGTCATTCATGCCTGGAAGGTACAGAAGTCCGATGCCATCATCTCCGTGATCGTTTTTTTGCTGACACTGTATCTGGCCCCCCATCTCGAGACCGGGCTGTTTGTGGGTGTAG